>DATHNK010000411.1:0-6250 GCA_035486075.1 Bacteroidia bacterium | reverse complement strand
AGCATTATTACAATGAGTTTAAAGGCCACCATTAGGTTACTGGAGGTGCGTGACTCACGAATACCGACGAATACCAGCCAGGTAATAAAGAAGGTAACAACAAGAGCCGGGAGATTAATTATAAATGGAATAGACCCGATATGAGGTGCCGAATTCCATAGCGTATTCATGTCTGCTACATCTGAAGGGATAGGCAGGTGTTTAGAAGTAAGGTCAACAAAAGAGTTATGGCCTAAATATATCTGCCGGAAACTGTTGGTCAGATATTCGGGGATATGCAGGTTAATAAATGTGTGCGGAAAACGCAGGTGAATTCCGGCATTCATCTTATCCAAAAAGCTGGTGAAATTACTTGACCAGGAATTAGCCACTACAATATTTCCAATGGCATATTCCATAATCAGATCCCAGCCAATTATCCAGGCAATTATTTCGCCGAATGCCACATAAGAGTACGTATAAGCACTGCCTGAAATTGGTACCCGTGATGCAAACTCCGCATAACACAGCGCAGAGAATGCGCAGACAACAGCCGTTATCATAAACAGGAAAATAACACCGGGGCCGCCAAAATAACAGGCCTTTCCGACGGTGGAGAAAATCCCTGCTCCGATAATAGCTGCAATACCCAAAGCAGTAAGATCTCTTACCGATAGTACTCTGTTCAGGGCATTGCCATGTTCCCCATGCTCATCTTTTTCAAGCTGGGCAAGTATTTGCTCCTGCGATTTTTTTTGAAATAGCTTTCCTGAAATTCCTGGCATCCGTTTAGTTTTCTTTATTTGAAGGGATTGCTTCGTTCCTCGCAATGACGAGCGGATGGTAATACGTCACTGCGAGGAACGAAGCAGGCTCATTATTTTTCATTTTTCACTATTGGTTTTTCACTTGTTTTAGTGATTAGAAGAAGCAAAATAAACATAAAAGGAATAACCACAGACTTGTATCGTTCAATTCCCCCTAAAATAGGAGTTACAAGGCCAATCAAAACCAGCATCATGAAGCTATAGAAAAAGCAGAATAAAATTAAATCCTTATTGGCAAGCGGACGCTTGATAAAGAAAAGTGCGATGATAAATAACAGCAGCACAAAAATATTTTCTCCCCAATAAATGATCTGCATGGCAGAACCCAATTGCCAGGGGTAGGGCAGGATAAGTGCTACATTAAGGGCTGACGGAATGTGAGCAAGCAAGCTAGATATTCTGGGTTCGATAGGTTCGATTTTTATACGGCTGTTGGCAGTTTCAATGTAGCTGAAAACCCAGTACACCGTACTATCGGATGCAACCATGTTAAGAGTATCTTTCTTACCAATAGTAACACTTGAAAAAGGGGTGCCTCTTTTCAGCATGAATGGAATTTTATTGCTTGTGGTCCATTCTTTATATACCACCGGGTTGCTTGCCAGGTATTGTATGCCATTCCTGTGCAACAGGCTATCTGCATGGGCATTTAATGGAATTATATTAACAGAATCCATCACACTAATAAATGCAAAAACATTCCCTTCTTTGATCTTGCCATATTTAATTTGTTCAAGATGGATACCGCCTTTAATTATTCGGTTAAAATCTGTCTGTTTATCAGCAATCATTTGCAAAGGGTTAACTTTATGCAGAATAACATGAGGTAAGAAAGCAGAGCCAAGGTAAAGCAATAAAACACTAACATAAATAAGGAATGGATGTTTATTGCAAAAAGTATTTTTTTTAATAAGAAGCTGGGCAATAAAGCAGGGAATGAGGCAGATCA
Source organism: Bacteroidia bacterium (assembly GCA_035486075.1). Taxonomy (GTDB): domain Bacteria; phylum Bacteroidota; class Bacteroidia; order JABEUT01; family JABEUT01; genus JABEUT01. The sequence goes on along the minus strand of DATHNK010000411.1, from coordinate 4,495 downwards.
ATATATATGCTTTAGCCTCGAACAAAAGCATGAAGCCAATCAGTATCAGGATAAGATATTTTATGCTGAATTTGGTATTTGTAAGTTGAAAGAAGTAGTAAATAGATAACCCTAATCCCAACCAGACAAATCCCTCTTTAAGTATTCCCGAACTCCATAAAATTACAGAAGGGAAAAGAAAAACAGCGGCAAATAAGAACTTGCTTTTATCCTTCAAAAAGGGAATAAAGGACTTGTAAACATAAGTAAGCCCAACAAGTGCAATGAAGCACATAAAAATCACATGTACTCCATAATGGCCATTTGATAGAAGCAGGAAAATGGCATTTAAACGGATTATAAAATGGCTGTTGTTATAAAGATTGGAGTCATAGCCATTATCCCAACTGCTCATGGAATGGTACATGGCCTGGTAATGAATATCGGAATCTCCAATGCCTGTGAGTAATGTGAAATAGTCTTTCATACTCGTGTGCAGCGTTCCGAACATCATTTTTGAATCATCGTAATATTTAAAAATATCACTGGTGATCCTGTTTTTGTAAATATGTGTATAGATAAAATAAAGCGCTACTCCAAACAATAGTTTCAGATAGAACACCCCGAGGAAATACTTGTTGCTGAACCCGGCTGATGAAAACCATTTATTCCGAAGAATGATTACAGAAAAAAGTAAAATGTAGAATAAACAGAAAAGTATATCGGACATTCAAAGGAGTATAGATTTTTCAAAAGTAGGAATTTGACAGTTACAGATACCTTGATTGACTGGCTACTCTCGTTTAATATGTAAAAAGTCATTTATTCGGGGTCTGTAAGGGCCTTGAATTATATTATTTTTATTGGTTGTGAGTATGTTATGTTGTTTATTTAGGTCTCTTGATTAATATCAGCCGGAAAGACATGTGCATGATATACTATTGCATTGTTAATCACCACAAATTATTGCCGAATGAAGAGAATTACACTGCTCTTAATTGTAAGCTGCTTAATAGGTGCCTGCAACCAGTCACCGGAAATGCAGGCGTTTGACAAATTCAAGAAGAAAATACCACTTGTAAAGTTACCATACAAAAAAGCCTGTTTCGATACGGTATCTCATCTTGCGTTGAATATTCCCGACAGTATTTTTAAAAAATATGCACCAGAAGGGGCATCGGGGATAATAGGCATATTGAAGGATACTGATTATTATTCCGTGATACTTTATTCTGTAGCCGGCGATATACAATACCCGGTTATTCAAACCTACGACCCTGAAGGCTCCAAACTGAATGATATAGGACTTATTGCCGGAACCTGCTGCGGAAGCAATAACACTTGCAGCGGATACTCCTGGGGAGAGATCACCAAAGATCTATCTATAGTATTGCGTGATTCGGAAAAGGTTTTTAAAATCGATACTAGCCTTAAAATTCCTAAAGTAAAATTCAGCCTTATTAATAAATCGGAAGTATACGCTATCAATGATACCGGATATATCCGTTTAAAGCCGAACCAGGCACAAGCTATTCAGCAAAGCGGGCTGTAAGAGGGAGATTATTAATTTTTGGTGGCCCCGCTAGGAATCGAACCTAGATCAGAAGTTCCGGAAACTCCCATACTATCCGTTGTACTACAGAGCCAATTTAATATTAACAAAGAACCAAAACTATACTAAAAACTAGAAACTCCTACACTATCCCCGTCCGAACGGAGTTCATCCGGGCGGGCGTTGTACTACAGAGCCAATTTTTATAAGGGTTGCAAAAATAGCAAGAATTCAGGAGTCTGAAGTTTATTCCTCTTCGGTGACTTCGTGAAAAATGACATGCCGGTGGTTTTCCTTCACAAAATTGCACCAATGGCAATCGTCCTTTCCGCAACCTTTACTAAACTCGTGATTTTGAATTTTTTTCCATGTATCGGTTATTTGCTCAAGCACAATGTCAATATCCTCTTTGGTAATTGTTATTTTTTCAGTTTTATACTCGTCTTTTTTTACCGGTTCAACAAAGTCAAACTCCGAACTAACGGCATTCCAATTATTGTATTTTTCATTATCCAACAATATTTTGTAGAAAACCGCCTGTCTCCAGTAATCTCCGCCAATTTTATCATCACCCGAGGGTGGTTTAAGTTTCTTGCGTGCATTATCATACCGGCCGGTTTTATAATCCACCACATTCACGCTTTTTCCGGTAAATTCAAGCTTGTCTAACTTGCCATTTATAGGAACTCCATTAACCTCCACATTCCGAATATTTACCTCCAGGTTTACTATTTTATTCCACTTGTTTATATAAAAATCGTAATAGGGCGGCAGTATTTTATGCCCGTAATCTTTTCTGCGGAGATATTGGTCCCTGGTAAATAGCTCCAGGTTTTTGTCCATAAACCAGTCAAAATCCTGCAACATCACTTCCTTGGAAGGGAAAACATTATTGCCTGTTTTCATTTTTTCAAATAAACTCTGCAAGGTGTAATGTACTGCACTTCCAAAAGCCATCGATTCGCTCATGGCAGCTGGAATGCGTATAACATTATTGTAATAAAACTTAATGGGGCAATCCAAATAATTATTCAGATTGGTTACGCTGAGGGAATAGTTTTCAAGGATCTTATCAATGTAACTTTTATCTATAAGCCCAATTTCGGGTATGGGTTTGTTGGTATATTGCAATAAGAGATAGTCTGAAACAATATTTTCATCGGCATGTTCTTTTTTCTCAATGATTCCCGTGCCCTCAATTAACTCACCAACAAAAGCAGAGCGTTCCAGCACTTTAGTAGAATTGTCGTTGGATGAATACGAAATAGCAAGGTGTGTTTTAGCCCGCGTCATGGCAACGTAAAACAATCTTCTGGCTTCCTCTAATTCATCCACAATATATGTATCGGATGTAAGATTATCAGGCATACTGAATTCATAATGGCCCGATGATTTCTTGTCATCCCAAATGCCTTTATTGCAGCCAATTAAAAATACATATTCATATTCTGTACCCTTGGAGCTATGTGCCGTAACTAAGTTAACTCCATCAGTGGCTGCGGAAACCTTTTCAAGATTCAGGCGGATATTATTACTCTTCATGGTTTTGATCATGTCGAGCAATCTTTGTAGGGTGATGTCCTGGTTTTTGTGTGTTTCCGATTTTATGAACTTGAAAAGACAAGTTATTACCTCCATCAGCCAGGGTTTATCTGGCTGACTAAGTATGTAGTTTAATATACCGGCTTCACGAATGACCACCTCGAACAATACCTGTAGTGTGACATTATTCGAAGCTTTGATAAGCTCTTCAAGTACGTTGCTTATGCGTTTTAGTTCACTTGCTTCAACAGTACTAAAGAGATCCGGAACTGCACTTCCTTCTTCCGAAATAGCCCGCCGTAAAGACGTTTTTTCATTTCTCCAGTTGAAGTTCTTTTGAGCAACCTGCCTGCTTAACCTTGCTATATCTATAGGTGGAATATTGAAAAAAGCGTAATGCAAAATCTCAAAGAGTTTTTCATCTCCGCTATATTCTTTGTTCGATTCTAACGCAATATACTCTAACAGGGTAAGTATTTTATTTACAAACGACAGTTCCAGTATGTTGATGTTCCGTTTCATATTGAAACGGATGTTTTTCTTTTCGAAATAATTAACCAAATCTTCTACTTGCCTGTGATTGCGGAATATTACAGCAATTTCAGAGGGCTGGGTTTTGTCGACGGAAATCAGTTCTTCAATTTTATGTGCTATGCAGATTGCTTCATTAGCAGGATTGGGGTATTCAATGATCTCGGGGGGAATATTTAAATCTTTAAGCGAAGCTTTAGAGGCAACCAAATCCTTGCTTAACGATTTATCTATGTTTACAAACCGTTCTTTATTTCTCTCAATAAGGCTCTTGGCGGCATCTAATATGTTTTGCGTGGAACGGTAATTTTCAGTTAAAACAACTTTAAGCAAGCCACTGGCATATTCCGTTGCGAAATCGGAAATGTTTTTGACATTCGCATCCTGGAAAGAAAATATGGATTGATCATCATCACCCACTACAAAAACATTGGGGGCTTCCCAATATTTAATGAGGTATTCCAGCAATTGCTTTTGTGAACCGCTGGTATCCTGAAACTCGTCCACTAAAAAATATAAGTAACGCTCCTGGTAATTCAGAAGAATGTTATTGTTTTCTTCAAATGCTTTCAGCACCCATAGTATCATATCATCAAAGGTATAACGCCTTTTTTCCCGCATCATGGCCTCATATGTTGGATATAGATTGACTGCTTCCCGCAGCTTTTCCATCTTTTCTGTCTCTTCCTTTATAGCCCCGGTTTTTAAATCCCCTTTCTTGAAATTTTTGGAATTTACCTTGTAAATAAATTCGTCTCTGTTGGGTATATCCTGAAGATAGGAATCAATTTTTCCATTTAAAAACTCCACCGACCAGTTCTCTTTCTTATAGCGTGCATAAAGGTTAATCAGCTTTTTAACTTCATAGTTTATATCGCTTTTAAAGTTTTT
>DATHNK010000410.1:0-6582 GCA_035486075.1 Bacteroidia bacterium | reverse complement strand
ATTTCCAAACTGAACAAAAGGGCTTACAAAATAAAGCAATATGCCTACAAGCAGCTGTGTATGAGCCGAGATCATTAAAAAAAGACTGATTTTATTGTCTGAATTGGAGAAACTGCGCTTGGAAATCAATCCATTAAGTGATTTTATGATAGTTGTAAGAAGCAATAAAAGCACCGCCCAGCGCAGAAAGGAGTGAAGAATGGTAAGGATTCCGTACATAATACTAGTTTTAGGGTAACAAACTTAAATAAAAATAGCAGAATGACCGCATAAACAACCGAATTATAAGAAAAAGAGGCTTTTGGGCAGGAAAATCACAAATAATATAAAAAATACAATTATATTTGGGGGTTCATATAATAAATAAAAATATTAACCGTTATAATACTCAAATTAAACTCAAAATTTACTTCGATGAAAATAAATTACTCTCTTTTAGTTGTAGCTATTTCAGCTTGTATTCTTCAGCCAGCAAAGCAAACTGAAGCGCAGGGAACTACCGGTGCAGGAGGAACGAGTATAGGTGGTCAAAAAGTATGGACCACTAATCCTTTCGATTACCAGGTTTTCATTGAAAACAAAGGACAATATGACGGAAAAATTCAAACAGGCGACAAGATATTGTTCGCAGCACGGACCGGTCCCGGATTTGCATACTTCACTACAAAAGGGGTGGTATACAGGTACGACGAATTTGTAGGTAAGGACGGTAAATCTTACATGTCAAGGAAAAAGAAGGAAGAAGAGCATAAAGAAGGTGAAGATGATAATGACGACGAATTTATAAAGGATATTCCTCATTTTCTCTCAGCTACCTGGAAAGGAAGCAATTCCGCTGTAACTATCAGCACAGACGAAAAACTGCCGGGGTATTACAATTTCCCTCTTGGAGAAGAAAGCAATGCCAGAAAGAGCGTAAAAACTTCCGGTTACAAAAAGATAACCTATAATAACATTTATCCGGGTATTGATGCCGTATATTCCTTTACTAAAGGTAAAGCAGGGTTTGAATACACCCTTATTGTTCATCCGGGTGCCAACCTCGCAGCCGTGAAATTGGCATATGATGGGGAAAAGAAAATGAAAGTAGACGGCAACGGAAGCCTTGTAGTAGGTTGCTCATGGGGGAAACTTACAGACCATACCCCTGTTAGTCATTACGAAGAAAACGGAGATAATGTTCAAACCTCCTATACCATTACCAATAACGAAGAATCCTTTAGTGTAAATAACCGGAATTCTTCCAACACGTTGATAATTGACCCTTGGGTTACATTATGGACAACAACAGTTTTAGCTTCAAATTCATCGAATGACGGAGCGTATGATTTGGACTATGATTACTATGGAAACGTATATGTATATGGTGGAAATTATCCATATCAGGTAGTTAAATTAAGCAGTGCAGGAGTGGTTCTTTGGACATACGTAACTTCCAATTTTACCTACCCTTATTATGGTGACTTTGCTGTTGAAAAAACAAGCGGTTCTGTATTTGCCTGTGAAGGTTTTGGAGCTAACACAGGAGCGATTACCGATAAAATAAATAATGCAGGGGCATTGGCATTATCTTTTACCGCCACTTCCAGTTCTGATGAAGACTGGAGGATGGATTATGACCTTTGCGATCATGAAATTATTATTGCGGGGGGGGGTACCTATAGTGACCATCAGGCAACTATTCTGGATACTAACTTGTCTACATCAACATACGTTAACGTGTTGGGTTTCCCCAATGCTTCGTTCCCTTATGAATATCATGATATGTATGGTATTAGTTTGGATCCGGAAGGAGGATTTTGCTATATGTCTCCTGCACACACTGCATCTTCAAGTATTGATAATAATGTTATTGTTAAAATGCCTATGCCTACGCTTACCCCAACATTGTATAATGTTCCGAATGGGTATGCTTTTCAGGAGGTATTCAGTATTCCATATGTAAATACAGGGGTTGGAAACGCCAATGGAATGAATTGCATGACATCCAATTCCAACTACGTATTTATGTATGATGGAATTACCCTCAAGGAATTCAATTCAGGCACTGGTGCTCAACTTCTTACAGCTACCCTTACAGGAACCTCATCCTTTGAATGGGGCGGAATAGATGTAGACTTGTGTAATAATGTGTATTTGGGTAATCAATCCGATGTGCAGGTATATAATGCAGCCCTTGCCAATACTGGAACTATTACCGGTTTCCCCGGTACTATTTTTGATGTTGTTCTTGGTAACGGTATTTTAGGATATGGAGATTCTACACTATATGTATGCGGTGATGGCTTTATATCACGGGTAGCTTTAACGAGTACAACCCCACCAAAAATAGTAAAAACTGTTACAAAAGTATGCTCTTGCAATTGTACTGCTGAGGCTACTTTATTTTTGTGCGGAGCACCCGATACGGTGGGGGTTACTTATAAATGGAGCAGCGGACAAACTACAAGGACAGCTACCGGCTTATGCCCTGGCAGTATAGATTCTATAACAATTACTGTGGGTTGCGGAGAAATATTCCGCGATACGGTAATGATACCGCTGCAAGGACTTTTAGCGGTGACAAAAGCCCAAACCGGGGCAACATGTGTTAATCCGGGTACAGCTTCTTTAACCGTTACTACCGGAACACCTCCCTATACTTACCTTTGGAGCAATGGGGCTACTACTTCCAGCATTGGCGGATTAGGAGCAGGAAATTATTGTGTAAGCGTAACTGACAATAAAGGCTGTAATGATACTGTTTGCTTCATAATCAGCGGAACACCTCTGCCTACTATTACTGTCACTCCGCCACTTGATACTATTTGTATAGGAAGCACCACTCCAACTCTTACAGCCGGAGGCGCAGTGAGCTACGTATGGGCTCCTTCCAATGGATTAAGTTGTGCAACTTGTCCGAATCCTACGGCAAGCCCTACCGCTACAACTACTTATACAATTACCGGTACAGACGCTAACGGATGCGTAAATAAAGACTCAATAACCATAACGGTGGAACCTTTACCTCTAATAACTGTAACACCTCAGAATGATACAGTATGCCAGGGTAATCAAATAACTTTAACAGCAGGCGGAGGTGTTACATATGCATGGACACCGGTCACCTCGCAATTGAGCAGCCAAACAGGTTCCAGCGTAACTGTTACTCCTACTGTTACCACTACTTACACAGTAACAGGAACGGATGCGCATGGTTGCATAAATGAAACTACTGTTACAGTGAACTATGCAGCGCCTCCTACTATTAATGTGAGGGCTACAAGGATATCTCTGTGCGAAGGTTCACCAACCACTTTAATAGCTTCGGCTACTAACTCAACGGGAATATTCACATGGCAGCCTGGAAATTTAACTGGGCCGACCGTATCTGTTACTCCTACTGTAACCACAACCTACACAGTATCTACTACCAATTTCTGCGGAACAGCTTCGGCAACGGTAACCATAAATGTGAACCAATTGCCCAATACATTATTCCGGGTAGACAATGCAAGCGGTTGTTCTCCTTTATGCGTGCAGTTCAGAGATAAGAGTACAAGTGCTTCTGGAAACATAATACAATGGAGATGGAACTTTGGTAACGGAGATTCATCTAATGTTCAGAACCCTATTTACTGCTACCCGAACTCAGGTAACTATAGTGTGGATCTGACAACAGTTACTGACAGCGGATGTAGTTCAACCTTAAGTCAGTTCAATTATATAACTGTATATAGTCATCCGAACGGCAGTTTCTCAATGTCTCCGCAGCCAACCAATATATTGAATGCAACCATTCAATTTACTGATAACTCGACCGATGCTTATGGACTGGCTTACTGGATATGGAATTTTGGGGTTACAGGAAATGATACCTTAAGTGATCTGCAAAATCCTTCCTATACTTATTGGGATACCGGTACCTTCTGCCCGAGCGAAGTAGTTATGAACATACATGGCTGTGTGGATACAGTTACCAACTGCCTGGTAATAGGCCCTGCATTTACATGCTATATTCCGGATGCCTTTACACCTAACGGCGACGGCAAGAATGAAAAATTCATGGTACATGGAAATGATATTAAGACATTTGAAATGTATATCTTCGACCGTTGGGGCCAGCAATTATTCCATACTACCGATATTAATGACGGATGGGATGGTAGCGCAAAAGCCGGAGGTGCAGTACAGCAGGAAGACTCTTATGTTTACCTGATAACTATTTACGATACTAAGAATCAGAAACACTCCTATTTAGGAAGAGTGAACTTGATCAAGTAATTAGGTTAGTTTTCAAATAAAAAAGAGGCTGAATAAAATCAGCCTCTTTTTTTTGCCTTCTTCCAGCAATGTTCCACATGGTCGTCAACTATGCCTACAGCCTGCATAAAAGCGTAACATATAGTGGAGCCGCGGAACTTAAAGCCGCGCTTGCCCATATCTTTACTCATAGCGTCGCTCGCAGGGGTTTTGGCTGGAATTTCTCCCATGGATTTCCGTTTATTGATAACCGGTTTTCCATCTACAAAACTCCATACATATTTATCGAACGAACCAAATTCTTTTTGTATTTCCAGGAAACGGGCCGCATTATTAATGGCTGCTTCAATTTTTAGGCGGTTGCGGATAATGCCTGCATCCTGCATCAGTTCATCAAATTTCTTCCGGTCGAATTTTGCTACCTTTTTGGCATCAAAATTGGCAAATGCTTTCCGGAAATTTTCTCTCTTTTTCAAGACAGTGAGCCAACTCAATCCGGCCTGGAAACTTTCCAGCACCAGGAATTCAAATAGCTTTTGGTCATCATGCAATGGTGTTCCCCACTCTTCATCGTGGTATTCTATATAGATGTCTCCCCCTTTTTGACACCATTCGCAGCGTTGTTTTTCTTTCATAATGAAATAAAATAAATGTTATAATGAACGATGCCTTGCTACTTCCCTTTGAAGGCTTATCCATTCAATCAGGTTTAGGCAGGGTCCTGTCATTAGTGTTGTAGCCAGTGCCATAAGCACCATCATGGCAAATATCTGAGGGGAAAGGATTCCCAGGTCATACCCGATATTCAACACGATAAGTTCCATCAGTCCCCTTGTATTCATAAGGGCTCCAAGCATAATAGAGTTTTTCCAGCTTTGACCGGCAAACTTGGATGCAAACATGCTGCCACCAAATTTGCCGCCCACGGCAACCAGTAAAACCAACGCAAAAGTGGTCCAAGCCTGGCTGTCATTTAGTAAACCTATTTGAGTCCTTAATCCCGTAAAAGCAAAAAATATGGGAAGTAGCACGAGTAAACTTACATCTTCGAGTTTTTCAGTTATTTTTAATTTGAAGTTGTTGTTTTGAGGCATAATTACACCTGCTAAAAATGCCCCGAAGAGTGCATGAATACCTATTAATTCTGCAATATAAGCGGAACAGAGCAATGTAAGGAACGATAAGGCAACAGTAAGTTTTCCCGGATCCTCATTATTAACCTGCTTGCTAAAAAGTTTGGCAAGCAATGGTTTTACCCCTCGAATCATAAGGGTTACAAAAAGCATGGAGAGAATGATGGTAAATAATGAACTGGCAATTGCTCCTGCTTTTGCGATAGCAATTACAGCTGCCAATATGCACCATCCAATCACATCATTGGTTGCAGCGCAAATTATAGCCATAGAGCCTACGGGAGTTTTTGTCATGCCCCGTTCCTGCAAAATACGTGCGAGTACAGGAAAGGCTGTAATACTTAAAGAAATGCCGATAAATAAACAGAATGCCAGAAATCCAATACCCGAGGGAGCATACGTACCATAAAGATAATAAGCAAGGCCAACACCCAGCAGGAAAGGGATGGCAATGCTTACATTGCTTACAAACAAAGCGTCGCGGGCTTTGCTCCGGATAATGGTAAGATCAAGTTCCATGCCAATAATAAACATAAAAAATGCCAATCCTATCTGGCTCAAAAACTGCAAAGTTCCCAAAGAATTATCAGGAAAAATAAAGTGAAAAAAACCGGGGAACAAGAGGCCCATTGCAGACGGGCCTAAAAAAATGCCTGCCAGTATTTCCCCAACTACGCTCGGCTGGCCGATCAGGGTAAGGATAAAACTGAATATTCTGGATGCGATAATGATCAGCAAAATTTGCATCAGCAGCAAGCTTAACGGATGGCTGGCGTTCTCTTCAAACTGCACCAAAGCCTGCGACATTCCGTTTATTGGAACCGCAACTTTTGAAATGTCTTTCTCTGGTAATACAACTTGGGTTTGGCTTTGAGAGGCTTTTACAGGAAGTTTCTCCCCTTTCTTTATTATCAGATATAGTCCCGAAATAACAATAGCTATCACAAGTATATTCAGGAGAAACAATCTTTTCATCGCATCTTTATAAATTAATCTAAGCTCTGTACTTTCTCAAAAATTAAGACTGCAATATAGTGAGTTTATAAATATAATTTTGTGGTGACAGTTCCGTTTAGAAACATTTTAAAATAATATGGGGAAGTCCTTCATTTTTCCCATCTTTGCCTTTCGATGCTGCAAAAACTGAAAATACAAAACTATGCCCTCTTTGATTCGGTGGAGGTAGAATTTCCTTCTAACTTGGCTA
>DATHNK010000409.1:0-5204 GCA_035486075.1 Bacteroidia bacterium | reverse complement strand
AATTCTCCATGATCTGTGTCAGCCAATTTTTACTTGCCGGGTAACAGTCGGCATCCGTAAAAACAAGGTGCTCATATTGGGCGCTTTTTATGCCTATGGTCAATGCCAGCTTTTTACCATGTTTGTAAACGTTGTCTTCTTTTATCTCCAAAATTTTAAGACGCGGGTCGGTGCTTTGTACTTCTTTTAAAACCGTCAATGTACTATCCCAGGAACAGTCATCTATCACAATAACTTCAAAAACGGGATAGTCCTGCCGGAGTATTAAAGTGAGATTATTCTTAATATGGACCGCTTCATTCCGAGCAGAAATGATAACCGACACAGGAGGCTGCTCATTTTTTTGCGCCTTCTTTCTGCCCCCAAACGCCAGTTTGAAGTAGGCTATACCACAAAAAAACAGGTAGATAGCGGAACAAAGGCAAAGTAAACCGAGTACTATTTCTGCAACCATTAACAGTTAAAAATTGTAAATCATGCAAAGCTATCTTTAGTTGAGAGCACTATTCCTTTTACTTTTGGCATCATTTCAACAAAATAATTAACACTCCTTTGAATTTTAAACTGCTCCATACCGACCCAAACACCAAGGCAAGAGCCGGGATATTACATACTGCACACGGCGATATTGAGACCCCGGTGTTCATGCCGGTAGGCACAATTGGCTCAGTGAGAGGGATCACCCAACCCGATCTGGAGAACGATATCAAGGCCCAGATCATTTTGGGCAATACCTACCATTTATATATACGCCCGGGCATGGATGTGATTGAAAAAGCCGGTGGCCTCCATAACTTTATGAACTGGCACAAGCCCATTTTGACTGATAGCGGAGGGTTCCAGGTTTACTCACTTTCGCCGACAAGGAAAATAAAAGAGGGTGGAGTGGAGTTCACTTCTTATTTAGATGGCTCCAAACATTATTTTACACCTGAATCAGTGTTGGATATTCAACGCATCATAGGTGCGGACATAGTAATGCCATTGGATGAATGTGTCTCTCTGCCTGCCGAGCATAGTTATGTGCGCAAATCGGTGCAGCTTACACATAAGTGGCTCAAAGCAGCTAAGGACTATCACGATAACCGCCCCGGTGAAAAAACACAGATGCTTTTTGGCATTATACAAGGTGGGACTTATGCCGACCTGCGGGAGGAATCTGCCAAATTTGTAGCTGATCTGGATTTGGATGGTAATGCCATCGGCGGACTTTCCGTTGGCGAGCCTGCTGAGGAAATGTATGCCATGACTGAAAAAGTAGTTCCCTTTCTGCCGGAAAACAAGCCCCGTTACCTGATGGGTGTCGGCACGCCGGATAATTTGTTGGAGTCGGTTGCACGTGGTATTGATATGTTCGATTGTGTGATGCCTACCCGTAATGCCCGTAATGGTTGGATCTTCACCAAAAACGGAATAGTGAATATCAAAAATTCCAAATGGAAAAATGATTTCTCACCGCTTGACCCCGATGGTGATTCTCCCGTTGATCTCTACTATACCAAGGCCTATCTGCGGCATCTGCATATGTGCCGCGAGCTTTTAGGCATGATGATTAGCAGTATTCATAACTTAGCGTTTTATACCTGGCTTATGCGGGAAGCTCGTATACATATATTGCAAGGCGACTTCGCTACCTGGAAAGTGGAAATGGTGAAACGTGTAACTACCCGCCTCAACTAAATGATAAAGCATCTTAACATAAAGGTTTATGGCAATGTGCAGGGGGTATTTTACCGAGCAACTGCCATGCAGGCTGCATTAAATCTTGATATTAAAGGTTTCGCCCGGAATGAAAAAGATGAAACCGTTTATATAGAAGCCGAAGGTGAGGAAGATAACCTTATAGCCTTTATTACCTGGTGCAGGATCGGTCCGCCGAGGGCAAATGTGGAGAGGGTTACAACGGAAGAAGCTCCGATGAAAAATTATGCCAAATTTACTATTGAACGATAGGATGCTAAAGAAGCTTGACATATATATTCTCAAAAAATTCCTCGGGACATTCGTTTATTCTGTTGCCATTATAAGTGTCATCATTATAGTGTTCGATATATCGGAAAAACTGGAAAGTTTTTTGAAACACCATGCTCCTTTTAAAGCTATTGTAAAAGATTATTATTTCAACCTGATTCCTTATTATGTTAATCTGTTTAGTGCACTTTTCACATTTATTTCGGTGGTGTTTTTTACTTCGCGTATGGCGGCACGCAGCGAGATCATTGCCATACTGAGCGCCGGAACAAGTTTCTGGAGGCTCATCTATCCCTATATGCTGGGCGCCCTGGCCATTGCCATGATGTCGCTTTACCTCAACCATTTTTTAATTCCCGCCGCCAACAAAACCCGGCTCCGTTTCGAGAACACGTATATTAATGACCGCTCCCGCAACAACAACCTGAATATACATAAGCAGATCAGCCCCGGCGTGAATATTTATATGGAACACTTCGACAACTTCCAGAATATTGGTTACCGCTTTTCTATGGAGCATTTCAACGGGCAGCAACTTACCTACAAACTTATGTCGGAAACGATTACCTACGACAGCCTGAAAAAGAACTGGCGTATCTTCAATTATTTTGTACGCAGGTGGTACCCTGACGGTAGCATGAAACTCACTTCGGGCATGATAAAGGACACCGTTATTAATCTTAGCCCACACGATTTTGAAGAGCGCACCGAAGATGTGGAAGCCATGAACTACGGCGAGCTGAACGCCTACATAGCCAAAAAACGCATGGAGGGCTCCGGCAACATAAACCAATACATGGTGGAGCGCGACCAGCGCACCGCCTTTCCCTTTGCAACTTTTATACTTACCATAATCGGGGTGTCGCTCTCCACCCGCAAAGTGAGGGGTGGCACGGGGTTGCACCTGGGTGTGGGCCTTATGATTGCATTTTCATTTATCCTCTTTATGCAGATCTCAACCACTTTTGCCACCTCCGGCGGAGGGTTCATATCTCCACTGGTCGCCGTGTGGATACCCAATTTTATTTTTGGGGTAGTGGCATTTTTTATGATTCGGCTGGCGCCGAAATAGGGCTGGGCCTGACTGGCGAAAATTTTAGTCAACTGATTTAAATTTCTTATCTTTGTTGTAGTAAAACCTATAGCCATGACTACAAAAGAGGTAAAATCTGAAATACAGAAAGTGCTTGATAAGGTGCCTGATAATTTGCTTCAGGATATTTTAGATTATTTGAAAACGATACAATCTAAATCATCCGATACGGTTCAACTTTCAAAAAACCTTAGTCAGATTATTTCGGAAGATAAAGCCCTGCTTGAAAGGTTGGCGCAATGATCGTTGTTAAAGAGGCCCTAAAAATCCAGGGCATATTAATTGAGCAATTTGGCGGGAAATCCGGTGTAAGAGATTTGGGTGCTTTGGAATCTGCTATTAACAGGCCTTACGCTACTTTTAACTCTGTTGAACTTTATCCTAAACCAATAGATAAAGCCGCTGCAATAATTGAAAGTATTATCGTAAACCATCCTTTTGTTGACGGAAATAAACGGGTTGGTTATGTTTTGATGCGTCTGTTACTTCTAGAAAAGGGTTACGATATCCGTGCAACCGAAGACGAAAAATATTCATTTGTCATTGGAATAGCCTTAGGAGAGTTAAAAACTGATGACATAAGAAAATGGCTGGAAGCGCACACCCTTTCCAAAAAATAAGCAGGATAGCCGACGGGGTCAGAGCTTTCAATTTTTAGTTTATTTATTTCTACAAACAGACTGCTCCGATGGAGCAAAATATCTCTTACTTCTTATCCTGCTCATATTATAGCTACGGGTAGCTTTGGTGTGCACATCGGCCATAATGCAAAGTAAGGTGAAATTCCTGCCTTAGCGAATAATTCTTTAAATTTGCGTTATGATATCGCAACCAATAATAGAAACCATAAAAACAACGGTGCATTCCATTATACCCGATGCACGGATCATATTGTTTGGTTCTATGGCAAAGGGAACCGCCGACAAAGGCAGCGATTATGATTTGCTGATAATATCGAAAGCAAACATACCCAACCGGGAAAAAGGTGGTTGGAGAAGTAAACTCGATACGGCACTCGTGTACGCGTTAGATGCCCCTGTGGATATTGTCCTTAATAGTGAAGAAGAAGTGGAAAGAAAAAAAGTTTTGTTAGGCCATGTGGTTAAGTGGGCAGTAAATGAAGGTGTGGAGCTATGACTAAAAATGAAAAGGATAATTTAAGTGAATGGTTTAAAAAAGCCGACCATGATCTTATTGCTGCTCATAAATTAATTTTAATTGCGGATATATTAGATACGGCTTGTTTCCATTGCCAGCAGGCAGCAGAAAAGTATTTGAAAGCATATTTAATATTTAAAGGTATAGAACCCGAAAGGACTCATAATTTGAAAGATTTACAAAAGGATTGCGCTAAATTTGATTTGGATTTTAATGCCTTCGACTTTAAAGACCTGACTCATTATGCCAGTAATGCCCGTTACCCGGATGATTTTTCGGAGCCTTTGCCACAAGAGGCACAATATTATTTAGAACTGGCGGAAAAGGTGAAAGAAATGGTATTGCGTAAAGTAACTCCATTCCTATAAAGGATAACCCTACTCTTTTTATTTATTAGCACCCCCCTCCCCAGGTATGACATAACTCATACTTAATATTTTTATATTCCCTTTTCTATTGAAAATCAGCTTTATAAAATAATTTTATTTTATAAAATATGTTATAATAAATGAGGTAATGTATCTTTTGTAAATTCCTCCCGTAGACAAGGGAAATTTATAAACAAAACCCATGTCGTTATGGAAGCAAAACACTACCTTCAAAAGGGTAAATCACTATTTGTACGTGCCTTACTCATCTCGCTCCTCACAATTCCCGTTTCAACCAATATATTTGCTAACCCTATAAGGGATAGTATTGTAGCGGCATCAAAAGTAAATGTTACCTGCAATGGCAGCGCCACAGGCAGCGCCACACTGGGTGTTAAAGGCGGAACCGCGCCCTACACCTATATATGGTCTCCCAGCATAAGCACAAACGCCTCTGCAACCGGGCTATC
Organism: Bacteroidia bacterium; assembly: GCA_035486075.1. Lineage (GTDB taxonomy): Bacteria > Bacteroidota > Bacteroidia > JABEUT01 > JABEUT01 > JABEUT01. Next base: position 144 of record DATHNK010000409.1, on the reverse strand, counting down.
CGCAGGAACTTATTCTGCTGTAGTAAGAGATAACAATGGTGTATTTGGTACTATGGTATCCGTAACCATCACCCAGCCTGCCGCTATCCGCGACAGTATGGCAGCCGTTGCCGGAGTTGGATGCAACGGTGGAAACGGTGGAAG
>DATHNK010000408.1:0-4337 GCA_035486075.1 Bacteroidia bacterium | reverse complement strand
CCTGTTACTCCATTTTATTTCAATCAGTCCATCAGGTTTCAATCCTTTATTATTTAATATGACCATATCTATTTCTCCATCTTGCCATCTGGCATAGTATAAACTTTGATAATCTTCTTGCATAAGAGATTGTGAGAATATCGCTGTTTCGGTCATATTTCCCATTGAATCATCTTCTGCAACAATTGGGGAAAATAATGCGCTTCGCATAGCGGCGTTTGTAAGATATATCTTAAAAAAATTTTCACGTTTAAAGCGTTTAAGATTCATGTCTACACGATGAACTATTTTAATCAGATATGCAGCCTCCAGAAAAGTAAGATATTTCCGTATAGTTGTTTTATCGACACCGGAAAGCTGTGTCATTGCTTCAAAGGAAAATTCATTTCCCGAATTGTAGGCGATCGTAGAAAAGAACTTATTTAGCTCCTGAACATTTTCAATTCCATATAAACTTGGTAAATCACGTAACAAGACTTTGTCAATAATATCACTCCTGATATATCGCCCAGGGTCTTTTTTTAATTCTTCGGAAAAGACCACTTCAGGATACCCGCCGAAATTAATATAATCAATGAAATGTTTGTTAAGAGATTTTATATCTATCGCTTCCATGTCCAAAAAATTATCTTCTATTTTAGAAACTAAATTTTCAAGACCTTTTAGATGAATATATTCATAAAATGTAAGTGGTGGAAGCATAAAATCTGTAAACCTTCCAGCACCTGATTCATTGCTTTTTAGCTTTAATGCCGCAGCGGCTGAGCCAGAAGCTATGAATTTTGTTTCGTGATAGGAATCAACCAACGATTTCAGGTGGACTTCCCAATCTTTCAAGTATTGTATTTCATCAAAGAATACAAACCAGCCATTATGCTCCTCTACTCCCGAAGCTCTGCGGGCATAAGCAAAGAGGCGTTCAAGCGGAAGATTTAAAAAGTAAGGGTTTTCCACATTGATATAACATATTTTGCGTGGATTAATACCTTTCTTAAGCATCATTCCAATGGCTTGGAAGAGCATTACAGTTTTCCCAACTCTTCTAGGACCCATCAAAACAACTGCACGATGCACAGTCGTATTTTGAACAATAGGAAGAAAGGATTTGAAGTATTCCCGTTCCGGTAATTTACCATAAAAATCGGGAATCTTTTTATCTTGCCACCAGGGATTTTCAAATCTCAGGCGGTCAATAATATCTTTTTCTGAAATCTCTGATAAGTCCATATACTCTTATTTTATGCAAATATATAAAATAAGATAATACGAATAGTCTTATTTATGATTAAATTTACTAATTAAGGAAAATAAGGTATAAGAGTGAGCTTATTTAATGTTGAACTCAGTCTTTGTGGGAACCCGTTTATTCCTTTATAAACTTCTGCACCTCTATTCCGCTGCCCGTATTTATCCGTATGAAGTACATACCGGAACTAAGGGAAGAAACATCAATAGAGTAGTGGTCAGTTGACAGTGGACAGTGCCCGCCCGGCTGAACCGTTCGGACGGGGTCAGTAAATAGTACTCGGCCTGTAATATCTAAAATTTGAATTTCCGATAAGATAGATGGAGAATCTAAGTTAATGGTTAAAGTATTGGTGCAGGGTTTGGGGTAAAGTTTTATAGCACTTGACACAAAAGGAATATTTGATATACCTGTTGCACCACATATTGTTGAAATAGTTCCACCACTGCTAACCCTTCCACTGTCAGAACTGGTGATACTGCCCCCACTGGCTATTCTTCCGCTATCCCGGGTAGTGATGATCCCTCCGCTATTTTCATATTTTACACCACTGGTTGTATCACATGTATTTCCTGAAGAATCCAATTTTTCTATATAAAAAACCGTACCTGAACCGAGTGCTATATAACCACCATCATTAGACTGGACGATAGAATTAAATTCCAATATCCTGTTTCCGCCTACTATTTTAGTCCACTTCAGGTTTCCGGCCGAGTCTAACTTTATAAGATAACCCGTTGCATTGCCAAGGTCATAGTAATCTGTAATAGCGGCAATACAAAACCCATTATCTTTTGTTTGTATTATGGCATACCCTGCATCTTTACCGGTACTGTCTGCAATTGTTTTGGTCCATTGCAAGTTTCCTCCCGTATCTACCTTTAATACATACACATCCTGAATTCCGATACCATATGATTCAGTATATCCGGTTATGGCATATCCTCCCTCATGGGTTTGAATAATGGAATAGGCAGCATCGGAATTTGTACCTCCAATTGTTTTGGTCCATTTCAGGGTGCCGGCTGAATCTAACTTTACTAAATAAATATTTACTGAACCCGCACCATACGATTCCGAATTCCCCGTTATAACATAATCTCCTTCCCTGGATTGAATAATGGAATATCCCTTTTCAGAAAGTATTCCTCCAATCACTTTTGTCCATTTCAAGTTGCCGGCTGAATCTAATTTTATAACATACATATTGTAGTTTCCGGAGCCGTAGGAAGCTGTGTAACCGGCAATGGCATAACCGCCGTCTTTGCTTTGGATAATGCAATTGCCAACATCTTCATAAGCCCCGCCAACTGTTTTTGTCCACTGAATGACACCATTCGAATCTAACTTTATCACATAAACGTCTCCATTAACTATATCACCAAAAGAATAACTAACCCCGGTTATGGCAAATCCATGGTCTTTGGTTTGCACCATTGAAAATCCTGCTTCGTCGCCTATTCCTCCAATGGTTTTGGTCCATAATAAGTGAAACATGGAATCTAATTTCAGCACATAAACATCTGCACCTCCGGAACCATAAGCAGTCGTAAATCCCGTAACGGCATACCCCCCATCATGGCACCTGACCAGCGCGTTTCCGCCATTTTCCCCTGTGCCGCCAATACTAAATTCTGCCCGGTGGATCTGTTGCGCATTTGAAACGGCGAAGAAGGAAGAAATTAGAATTAAAATGAATAGATTTTTTTTCATAACCATTGAGATTAATTTACTGACAACAAAGATAGTAACCCCGCATCAACCAAAGGGCTGGAATTATTATATGGCGGGTTTCATTTATTAAACGGCAGATTTTACATGTTTATGCGGTATAAATGCCAGCCGGACTGAAATTACCATTAATTCGGTCCCACTAATTAATGGTATACCATTATTTCATGGTATTTTTTCCCTGAACTTATATCTCAAATTTTACTGCCGACGAAGTCCCTCGCCTTCTGCACAAAGCTAATTGCAAGCGCCTTCATACGCCAACAAAGAGGAATATTTTGCATTTCATTTTACATACCACAAAGGTAAAACCTGGGTTGTCGAGTTCCTGAAAAGTCATTGACCCGGGCTAAAAAGTGTAAAATAAACACTTCGCTTTATGCCAACCTGGACCCGGCTTTATTTTACACTTTGGGGCTACAAAGGGGCTACAATGAATTTTTCTTGCCCGGTTACTTTAAACCTGAAACCGGTATTTATTGAAATGGACAGTTGTTTGACACATTGTCAAACAACCCATGTGTCAAATACACATAACTATCTGATTACATGATGCATATTAATGTTGTTAGACACAACCTGTAATCCGTAAAAACGTATAAAAGTGTAAAACAAAGCCGGAACCGACAGGCAAAAAATGGGAAAATATGAATTAGAAAACCATCCCGGGAAACCATAAGTTCCCATTACTGCATACCTCAAGATTTAATTTATTATTCAGCATTAACGGCAGGTTGTTCATTATTATGATATATTCCTGTATCCTATTCATTCAAAAAGTAATAACTTTGGCAACTCAAATAAAATAAACCCTCTCTACAGGCCTTTTTAGGTAATTAAAATCAGGCAGTTAGAGACAAAAGGAATAAAGTATTGGAACCAACAAACATTAAAGACCCGGAGTACTTCCATAAAGTGGTCGATTGTCAATATGCCTGCCCGGCGCATACCCCTGTACCCGAATACATCAGGCTCATAGCTCAGCAAAAGTATACTGAAGCTTATATGGTTAACTGGGAATCGAACGTGTTCCCGGGTATCCTCGGCAGAACCTGCGACCGCCCCTGCGAACCGGCTTGCCGTCGCGGACGGGTTGAAAAAGAACCTGTTGCCATCTGCCGCCTGAAAAGGGTTGCTGCCGATAACCGCGATGAAAGCAGAATCAAGGATTTAATGCCTAAGGTTCCAACTGCAAGGAACGGTAAAAAGATAGCCATGGTAGGAGCAGGGCCAGCATCGTTAACTGTAGCACGTGACCTTGCACCGCAAGGCTATGAGCTTCATATTTATGACGAACAAAAAGCGGGCGGTGGTTTCATGCGCAGCCAGATACCCTCTTTCCGTCTGCCGGAAACCGTTT
>DATHNK010000407.1:0-14148 GCA_035486075.1 Bacteroidia bacterium | reverse complement strand
AGCATTCACCCCACTCACCATTAAAGGCAATGACATAGTATTGTCCCATAAAGACCATGAGCGATACATATTTGATGCTGTGACAGGCCCGGTAGATACCTTACCGATATTACCTGAAACAATATCAGTGCAACCATACCCAAACCAGTCGCTCCAGGTATCAGTAGCAGAATTAAACCGCTGGGCCATCATCCTGCTTTGAGTTAGTGTATTCGGTGAGGCAACTTCCGAAAGGGATGTTCCACTGATATAAGAAAAAGTAATATTATCAGGTGCAGGCTTGGTTGTATAGCCTGTATTTGCATCAATAGTATAAAAACGGTCAGCAACATTATAGGAGTTATCCGTATTCGATGGGCTTCCAGGTAATATGAACGGAGTCATATTAGTTACATCCGATGGTTCATTGCTTGAATTTAAGGCAGAGGTATGATAGGTTGAAAATTTCATGGAGCCTCCCGATGAGCCAGGAGTACTGTTTATTTCAACTGTAAGCGGCAAGTAAAGCGAATTGGAATCGCCAAAGGGAACAACATAATTTCCGGTATTTCCCCCAATATTCCATTGAAGCATATTATATTCATTTTCGCTATATATGTAGCCACTGTCCCTGGTTATTGCATTGGCATTGGAATCGGCAATTACGAGGTAGGTAGGTTTTGTGGAAGTCCCATTGCTTAATATTATCGATGCTCCGTTTTCGAGCACCATCTGTTGTTGGCCGAATGTTAAACAAGCGGGTAGCAACAATAGTATCGTTTTAAAAATATTTTTCATATTTTATTTTTTTATTCATTTTACAACTCAGTGATATCGTTGTGCTGGCGAAGGAAGCATCCCTGTTATTATTGAGATTCTTCGCTATGCTCAGAATGACAAAGTCGCGTTCCATTGTTGTTATTTTTTATCTTGTTGCAATTGTTCAACCGCTTTTTTTAATTCATCAATTTGTTTTTGCTGGTCATCCAGTTTTTTGTTTTGCTCATCAATGATCTGCTGCTGGTCTTGGATTGATTTTACAAGCAAGGGTGTAATCCTGCCGTAGTCCACCATCCAGGGGTCTGTCTTTGCATCATCACCGCCTACATGCACTGCATTAGGAAAAACAGTATTCAGTTGTTGCGCTAAATATCCGGTTTGCTGATTTTGTCCATTATCTCCTTTGTAGGTATAATCTTTAATTTGTATTTTCATCAGGTCGTTAATTCCATATTTGGTTGGAATAATGTTTTCTTTTAAGCGCTCGTCTGAGGTGGTATTGAATGAAACCGATGTAGTACTACTTTGGTTAATAGAACCAATTTGGGTACCGTTGGGAGTTTTACAAGACACAAAATTAGTACTGCCGCTTGTGTATGAATTAGCTCCTGCTAATATGTTTATTCCATTGCTAGGGGCATTGCTGGCATTTGTTGTGTTTGCAACAGTGGCTATGTAGCCACCGGAACCTGTAGAACCTGTAACATAAAGTAATGTGGTAGGAGAACTTGTTCCTATTCCCACGTATCCGGTAGATGATTGCAATATCATTCTCACCGCAGAATTATCCCGTATTAGTAAATTGCCGGCACCCTCGCTGTTTGCTGAACCGGTGGAAATAATGTTCCAGGGAATACCGCCTGTGGTTGTATTATTCATAACAAACCAGGTACCTACAGTGTTTGAATTTTGAAACTCCGCCATATATTGGTTTGTTCCCACCACCTCAAGTGGAGTGGATGGCGATGTAGTTCCTATACCCACATTACCGCCTCCGTTAAAAATAGCATCATAATTACTTGTACCTCCTGTAACCGATGAAACATAGATACCAATATTACTTGCAGAAGAACCAGTCCAACTTCCCGTAGATTGTATTTCCAATCCTGCTTTGGTGATACTTGCAGTGCTTGACGTAGCTGCATTGGTTAGCAGATTGCCGGAATAGTTAACTGTTTTTGCCCCACTTGCCACCGTATGCAAAATAGATGTTGGCGATAAAGTTCCTATACCCACATTACCGCCGCCGTTAAAAATAGCATCATAATTATTGGTTCCTCCGGTAGTAGAAGAAACATATAGCGCTATATTATTAGCAGATGAACCAGTCCAACTTCCCGTAGATTGTACTTCCAATCCTGCTTTGGTAATGCTTGCTGTGCTTGAGGTAGCAGTATTGGTTAATATATTTCCATAATAATCGGTGGTTTTTGCTCCGCTTGCAACGGTATGTAAAATAGCTGTAGGATATGCAATGCCAATACCCACATTGCCACCTCCGTTAAATATTGCATCAAAATTATAGGCGCCTCCAGTGGTGGAAGAAACGTATAATCCTATGTTTTCAGCAGAACTTCCTGTCCAGCTTCCGGTAGATTGCAAATTCAACGCGGCTTTAATAATGCTTGCAGTGCTTGATGTAGCCGTATTGCTTAAAATAGTTCCGTAATAGTTGGCTGTTTTTGCTCCGCTTGCCACAGTATGCAAAGCGGCGGTTGGCGAAGAAGTGCCAATACCAAGCCTGTCATTGGTATTATCCCAATACAGATTGGAATTGGAAGAAAGTGCGCTGCTGCTGTTCCAAAAAGCAACCTGGGTTGCTGTACCCGAACCGGTAACTGTTCCTGTTGTTGGGGTTACCCATTGAGGTGCTACACCCGCTCCTTTCGATTCTAATACCTGCCCTGATGTGCCTGCATTAAATGCGCTACTGTAATAAGGCATTAAGGCCCCGTTAAATTCTGTTGCCGTTACTGCCGTGTTGCCCAATAATACCGTATTGCTGGTGCTTACTTTAGCCCCATTTCCTAAAGCGGTGGCATTATTTAAGCCGTCTGAAGCAACATCTGCCTCGTAGCCGAGAAGGGTATTATTTGAACCGCCATTAACGGTATGCCCTGCCTGATAACCGAGGGCGGCATTACCACCTCCTTCATCGTTATACAGAACTTGATACCCAACACCTGCATCGTTAGAAATATCTCCTGCATTAGTTGCCGCCTGATAACCTACTAATGTATTATCACTACTGTATGAAGCACCCATGGCTTGATAACCAATAACCACATCCCCGGATAATCCTGTTGCTACTTGTGCGAGCGCATCTGATCCAATAGCAATTTCACCCGATGGATTAAGACTATTAGAAAGTAAAGCCCCGCTACCAATAGCTATATTATTTGAACCTGTTTTATTACCTGAAAGAGCGCTATTACCCATTGCAATATTGTTTGTTCCTGAACTGTTCTGCTGTGCCGCCTGGTAACCAAAGGCGCAGTTACTGCCTCCATTATCATTCTGTAGAGACTGAAATCCGAAAGCGCAATCAAAACCATTTCCCGATATTCCGCCTGATAAAGCCTGATAACCGAAAATGCTATTGCCGTTGGATTGGCATTTATATAAAGTTTGATAACCGACAGAAGTATTATTATCACCCTCACCATTTATCATTAATTGCGATTGATACCCGATGGCAATATTGCCCCCCGAATAGCTATTATACATACCAGCCTGGTAACCGATAGCTATGTCTCCGTCACCAATAACTGAACCATTCCGTACAGACGCAAGGGCATCTGTCCCAATTGCAACCATTTTATTTAGCTGGTCATCATTCAGCAAGGCTCCTCTGCCAATTGCAATATTACCGGTGCTGTTTAAATTGTAATATCCGGCGCTATCTCCTATATTAACATTATTGAGATCGCTGTACCCGTTTCCTTCATTAGTTCCTGTTGCCCCATAACCGGAATTAAGCCCAAGGTAACTTGTGCCAACATAGTTTACGGCACCTGTAGATTTGGTATTGCTAATTGTGTCGTTGCTTATTTTTATTCCGCTTCCAGCGATGTATGTCGTACCCGTCGGGGTAACCCACTTAGGGGCAACGTCGCTTCCTTGTGAGGTTAATACTTGCCCTGCCGAACCTGCATTATACTTACCTGAATAATAGGGTTTCAAGGCTCCGTTCATTTCTAATGCAATAACAGCGTTATCACCTAGAGTTATCGTATTACTGGAATCTACAGTTGCGTTAGCACCAATGGCAGTAGCGTTGATTAAACTACCGGAAGAAGCATTAGCCAGGTAACCTATAAAAGTACTATTACTACCGGAGCCTATAGTATATCCAGCCTTGTAACCAATTCCAGTGTTATTCGCGTTATTATTTTGATATAAGCATTGATAGCCCACCGATGTGGAATTAAAAGACGCAGTAGTGCCCTGACTTTGTGATTGATATCCTATAGCAACACTTCCGTTAGCCTGTAGCATGTCAAGGGCCTGATAACCAATACCTATAATTCCATCCTGCGTAGTATATCCATTAAGAGGAGAATAACAGGCTTGGTTTCCAATAGCAATATTATTATTTGTTGTTTGAAGTTGTACTAATGAATTAGAGCCAATGGCAATATTGCTATTACCACTGGTCAATTCATTTCCGGCATCATACCCTAAAAGGATGTTTGAATTTCCGATAGTATTATTATTTCCGGCGCTATCGCCAATATTTATATTATACAGGTTGCTTGAAGTTCCTTCACTTGTACCGGTTGAACCTCTTCCGGAGGTAATGCCCAAATAGCTTGTACCCACATAATTTACTGCACCTGTTCCCAGGTTTACTGAAGTCCATTGCGGCGCTACACCCGCACCTTGCGATTCGAGTACCTGCCCCGATGTGCCTGCGTTGTATGTATTGCTGTAATAAGGCATCAAAGCCCCGTTAAATTCGGTGGCGGTAACATAGTTGTCGCCGAACACCATGGTATTGTTTGTGCTGACTTTTGCATTGTGTCCTATGGCGGTGGAATTGGTATCGCCATTAAGGTCATCAGCGTTACTACCCAAAAATGTATTAAAGGTTCCTAAATTTGTTGCACCTGCCTGGAAGCCTACCCCGGTATTACCTGAACCATTATTAGCATAAAGTGCCTGGTAACCTAAAGCAACAGTATTCGATCCAAAGCCACTATTTTCGGCCTGGTAACCAATAGCTACATCATTTCCTGCGACATTAGCACCCCCTAAAGCCTGGTATCCAATCACCACCTCACCGGTGAAAGGGCCGTCCGTAGATACCTGGCTAAGGGCATCTGCACCAATTACAATATTTCCTGAAGCATTGGGATTGTTTTGTAAGGCTTTATTTCCAATGGCAATATTGTTACTGCCCGAACCATTATTAAAGAGCGCCTGAGAACCAATGGCTATATTAAGTAACCCGCTGTTGCTTCCACTAATGGCGGAATCGCCAAAAGCAATATTGTAAGAACCTGTAGTATTGCTGTACATGGCTAAGTAGCCCGCAGCAAGGTTATTAACCCCGTTAGTATTACTATATAGCGCCTGGTAACCCAAAGCGGAGTTATTACCGGTTGCATCATCATTGTAAAGGCTTTGATATCCTATAGCTACATCATTGCTTGCGCCCTTATTAGTAAATCCTGCCTGGTAACCCATAAACACATTCTGATTTCCTGTGGTATTGCCGAACCCTGCCTGTGCACCCAACGCAGAGTTATATGCACCGCTGCTTCCATTATGTAATGCCTGGTATCCAAAAGTGGAATTGTTACCATTTCCGGTTCCGTCTGAATTATAGGATGCCTGGTATCCAAAAACAGAATTGGCTGAACTTCCATTATCGTTATACATGGCTTGATAACCTACCGCTGTATTTTCTGCATATCCTCCATTATAAAGTGACTGATAGCCAATAGCAACATTTCCTCCCGTATTAGTGGACGCTCCCATAGCCTCTTCACCAATGGCTACGTCTCCAAAAGTGTAAGGAGCATTATAATAAAGATTAGCCATGGCACCATTACCAATGGCTACCAAATTATAAGCAAAGTCATTTGATTTAAGCGCGCGGTAGCCAATACCTATGTTATTGGTCCCATACGTTATGTCATTGCCTGCGCTATCCCCAATAAATGTATTATACAAATTGCTGCTTGTTCCTTCACTGGTTCCTGTACTTCCACGGCCACTATTTAAGCCCAAATAGCTGGTGCCTACATAACGCACGGCACCTGATGTAGCGCCAGGCGTAGTCCAGGAAGGAATCCCCCCTCCATTAGAGGTTAGCACCTGACCAATGGTTCCGGCGGAAGAAGGTGCAAGCATCAAATCCCATTTGGTTCCATCCCAATAGTAATAAGCGGGCACTACATTGTTAGGCGCGGTTCCGGCGGTGGCATAATTATACACTACCAATCCGGTATCAGGCGTTGTAAATGGAAATGAACTGTTTGTAGAAGAAAGGGCAACTTCGTTTGGAAGAAAACCCAGTGCAGAGCCACGGTTTCCTGTACGTAGGTCAAGAACGGCGTTTGCACTTGGCTTATTGCCTTTGCTGTTGATACCCACATTCTGAGCACTAACGCCTGTGCTAAGAGCTAGAAATGAAAAGCTAAGAATAAGGACTGCGAGATAGTTTTTAAATGTTTTCATGATATGCTTCTTAGGGTTTTGTTTAGTTAGGGTAATAGGGCACCACGTGTAGTTAAAAACTACGCCATCCAATATTAATAGTAGAATATTAAATTGGTTTTAAGAAGGGGTAGACAAAAAGGGGACATGAAAATATATTACTGAAATTCAATAACATATGTTAATGCAAAGGAGTGTTAAATCTCAATAAGCGTTTTGTATATATCTCCTTCAGGTCCTAATCCTAATTTTTTTCTAAGCCTGTATCTGCCCTTTTTAACTGCATCAAAACTTATTCCTTTCAGGATACTGATTTCCTTATTAGACATATTCAGTTTAAAGTACCCGCAAAGCTCCAATTCCGTTTTCGTAAGACGGGGGTACATATTAATTAGCTTTTTATGAAACTCTTCATTCACTTGCTCAATACTTTCGCTTATAAGCTGGAGCCTTTCCTGAGAGTGAATTTTGGAATTAAGTTCCAATAATAATGACGCTATGCTCTTTTTCTGCTCCTCGGTTTTCTGGCCTTTAATTTCATGCAATTTTTCTGAAATGGTATCCTGTATATCTTTCAATTCCGTCAAATAGGTGCCAAGGTCTCTCAAATCGCTTTTCTTATAATCCAGTTCCCGTTCAATTTTTTCCTGTTCCAGTTTTTGCCTTTTAAGTTTGCTTTTCGCAAGTTCTTCTTTTTGTTCACGTAGTTTAATTTCAGCTTGTTGAATCCGTTGCCTGTTTCGGAAATAAATAGTCAGCAAAGTAATAATTGCAGCCCCAGAAATCGCGATAATTATAGCAAATAAAAGTCGCAAACTTGCACTTTTACGCGATTCTTCGAGAGAGGCTTTGTTTTGCTGCAGTTTCAAATTATAAATTTCAATTCCCCGGTTTGCTTTCATTATTTCCGCATCGGTAAGCCCCTTTAACAGTTTGTCTGAAATTTTTTTTTGCTCCCCATCCAAAGAATCTTTTATCGCCGCTATTTCAGCTTGCTGAACCAGCGCTTGTTTCAAATTCCCTACAGCCGAATAATAATGTTGACGACACTGAATGAGTGTAATGCGGTCGTTCGGATTAAAATAATCCGCATTTTGAGCCATGCAATTTTCAGCCTGGCTAATAAAAGAAAGCCCGCAGGAATATTTGTGCAGGATAATCATGCAGTTGGCAGTGCCAATTTCCGATTTAAAAATTCCTAAAGGAATTTTTATTCGGGTAAAGAGAATATTATTTTGCCGGTAGTATTTTTCAGCGGTATCGAATTTTTTCCTTGCAACATAATTGAGTGCAATATTATCATAGATACTTCCAAGAAGAATAGAATCATTTTTATTTGAAGGGGAAAGAATTTTTATGGACCGTATAAATGCATGGAGTGCAGAATCATGCATCTTTCTCAATTCATAAAGCATGCCTATGTTATTTTCAGCGGCTGCCATAGACAAATGCTGCCCTGTGGCCCATGCTACTCTTTTTGCTTCTATGAAATAAATTTCTGAACTGTCGTATTGTTTGCGGATAAGGTAACTGCTTCCTATTCTGCCAATAAGATTATATTCCCAGACGGTTGCTTTTTTATTTGCTTTGCGTCGCTCCATTAATGCTTTTTCGGCATAAATAGTTGCCATGTTTTCGGCTCCTGAACTATGCAGCAATCCTGAAAAACGCGCATAAAGCGAGGTGAGGATATCTAACGAGTCGCCTGCATATGGAACCAGCGCTAAAGCAATCTGGTAATCTTCAATGGCTGCAATATTATCATTATCATCGCTTGCTTTAAGGGCAAAATTTATAAGTTCTTTTATTTTGGAGGGTGCGTTTAATGTATCAGCTAAATAGTGTGCCATGCGCACCGGGCGTGCTAAAGTATCTTGCGCTTTGCACTGCACAGAAAATCCTGCTAATAAAAATACGTTGATAACTAATGTTAAAATACCTTGCCTCATTTTTTGGATAGAATCCATTATTATTCTACAAACATGGAAAAAATAATCTTATGAAAGAAACTATATCAAAAAATTAGAAGACTCTAACTAAAATATAAACTAATCATACTAGATGATTATTAAAAATAAAAAATAAATAACAATAATGAATTTCCTCCTGACCCAACATAACTTATGTTGTGGACTGACAATTATACTATTGATTTTCAACGTTTTTAGGATAACAGCAAAAGCAGGCTGCGATTCAGTAGCGATTTCGGGTACTGATGGGTGCGATAATTTTTACCCGAAAAAACTATATCTGATAAGGAATAGTTATTAACAGTGCAGACACAAAAAAATTAGTATAAAATAAATTATATACTATTGAGGCATATCTGGACAAACTATACAGTTGCTCAAACCGGTAATACATATAAAGTATGCAGAGGCGGAACTTCCAGCAGGGTTGGAAGAATACCTGTGGGAGGTATTTAAGCCACGGGTGGAAGCTCTTATTGCGGAAAAACTGGGCAGCCCCGGGCAGATGATTAATGAGTATATGCCAATTGAATATTTTATGTCGGCTTATGGCATTGGCAAAACCACGTTTCACAATATTTTAAAGTCGGGTCGGGTTGATAAGCATCAAGAATTTAACCACAAAGTGTATAACGTAGGGCAATTCAAAAAGGCTCTCCAAGCCTATAAGCCTGAAAAACCTGTATTTAAAAAATCATTTGTGAAAAAAGCTGTTTAAGCCGCTTTCTTGCCGTCTATTTTCTTAAACTCATTCATCATTAACTCGGCAGACATTTGACAGTCTATTCGAATATAGCGCTGAAATGCGGCGTAAGTTTTATGGCCTGTAATTTTCATTACTACGTGCGCTGGTATTCCAGCCTTGATTGCGTTGGTGGCAAAAGTGCGGCGACCCGTGTGTGAACTTACAATTTCCCATTTTTTTACAATGACATCTTTTCTTACGCCGCCTTTGGTGGTGTGTATCTCAACTGATTGTTGTAAGACAGGAAGTTGTTTTGCAACCTCTTTAATACGTTTGTTGTAGTGACTGTTTGAGATTCTGTAAAACTTATTGTTGTGGCGCTTTAATATTTTTATAGCCTTTGCCCGGAGTGGTACGGTTAAGAACTTTCCTGTTTTTATATCCTGAAAATTCAAATAGTCCCCAGTCCTCTTTTCCCCATTAACAAGTATAACATCGCTAAAGCGCAGCCCCGTGAGGCAGGTAAAGCAAAACATATCTCTAATATCTGCATCAGGCCCAGATTCAAGTTCGAGGTTATACAAACCGTCAACTTCTTCATTTGTTAAGGCAATGGTATCCACTTCCACCTTTTCACGGGAAAACTTTTTAAACGTCATATTTGTAGTCAAACCCCTGTCAACAGCAAAATTCATTAATGCGGCGATTTGAGCCTTTACACCGTCCAATGAGTTGATGTTATAATTATAGTCAGAGAAAAGAAACTTGGTAAACTTTTCCTCAAAATTAAAATCGATGTTTTTAAAATCAACACTATTTAAGCCATACTTTTTCACATAGCCTTGCAGTAGTCCTTTAAAGGTGTTTTTATTAACCATAGTATTTGCGGACACCTTCTTTCTTTTATTGTCAATGAAATCTTCAACCAAGCGCAGCAGATTTGTGATTCTGTTAATGTCGGATTCTTTATTTTTCAAACGGTGCGGCGCAGTAACTTTTAATAGTTCTGTTTTAAGAACCTGAGAAGTTAGTTCTTCACCACTCAATGAATGAGTGGTTGTAAGTTTGTCAACCGTATTTTCAATATCTCTGAGTTTTTGGTTACAGGCGATTGAGTTGAGGTTGCTTCCTCTAACCTCTTTCTTTTTTTCGTTCCAGTCTTTTACGCTGTCAATCTGAATTCCGGTTGATGTTTTCAGGCGCAGACCGTTTCCAGTTATATCTGCATGAATGTAGTTACTGCCGTTTTGCTTTCTTAGGAAAAATCGCGTGTTCATTGTGTTTTTTGTTGATAATTCATTAATTAGGAACACAAAGATACTAAAAGGAACTATACAAGGAACTATTTTATGGAATAATTAGCATAACTATCAGATAATTAATATAAGTCATTTATCATTACACACTCCGTTCAGAATGACAATTGCGGGGAATTGTTTACAACGTCGAATTCAGCAATTTGCCCGAAGCTAAAATTTTGTGCATATACTTTTCATGCAGGGTCTTTTTAACCACCTCCAGGTGGCCCATGTGATGGCAATCGGTTCCGAGGAAACTTATCATATCATGGTCAATCAGCCATTCCGCGGCCTTTTTAGTTGGCGCGCCATATTGTCCGGCAATGGAGTTAATGTTCAGTTGCAGTAACGTCCCCCTGTTAGCCAAATCTTCATATACAGAATAGTCATTATGCCAGAAAGGATACCTTTCCACATGCGCCAGCACGGGTTTATATCCGTTCATTATCATTTCAAAAATAACTTCGTTTATATTATCAGGTTTATTCATGAACGACAATTCCCATAGCAGGTAATTATTACCAAACGTCATTTTATTTTTTTGAGGAATACTTTTCTCAAAATCATAATCGAAATAATATTCGGCAGCCGCTTCCACTTCAATATCTATTCCGGCATCTTTCACTTTTTTACGGAGCCTTTCCAACCCTTTCAAAATAATTTCAGGATTATTCCGGTAGCCATCGCTCATTATATGCGGCGTTGTAACCACCTTCTTATACCCCAGGTTCCTCATTTCTTCGAGCATCTCCAACGATTCCTCAGAATTCTTGGCTCCATCATCAATGCCCGGAATAAAATGCGAGTGCATATCTACTTTCAACACTGACAGGTCAGCGGCGGGCAGGGAAGACTTTTTATTGAACAGGCCGAAAAATGACATCTTTTTACTTATGAACTTTTTACTTTATAAACTCTCTCAAACCAATTCCACGTTGTTTCTATTCCTTTGCCGAAATTAACTTCCGGGGCATATCCCAATAATGATCTTGCTTTGCTTATATCAGCAATAGAGTCTTTCACATCTCCTGTACGGTAGGGCTTGTATTCGGGAATGATTGCCGAACCCGCGCTTTCAGCCAGCATTTTGAATAACTGGTTAATGCTTGTCCGTTCGCCGCAGGCTATGTTGAATATATTTCCATTGGCTTCATCAGTAGAAAATAAGGCTTTGATATTCGCCTGAACCACATTTTCAACAAAAGTAAAATCACGGGTTTGTTCTCCATCCCCGAAAATAACCGGAGGCCTGTTTTCCAACAGTGCCGAAACAAATAGCGGAATAGCGGCCGCATAAGGCCCGTCAGGGCTTTGGCGGGGACCAAAAATATTAAAGTACCTTAAGCCTATCAGGTTCATTCCGAAATTACGGGCAAATACGGAGGCATATAATTCATTGGTGTATTTTGAAACCGCATAAGGTGAAAGCGGCGACACTGCATCAGTCTCACTTTTTGGTAATTTTTTACTATCCCCGTAAACAGAAGATGAACTTGCATAAACAATACGTTTAACGCCTGCTTTTTTGGCAGCCATCAGCATATTTAAAAATCCTGAAACATTCACTTCGTTGGTAGCTACCGGATTTGCAAGCGAGCGTGGTACAGAGCATAGAGCAGCCTGGTGCATTACAAAATCAATTCCGGCAAAAGCTTTTTCGCACACACTTATATCGCAAATGCTGCCCTGAACAAACTCAAATCCCTTATACCCTTCTGCCTGTTGTAAGTTAACTTGTGAACCGGAAGAAAGGTCATCTAATACCACTATACGGCCGGCGTGGTGAGAAAGCAAATATTCCAAAAGATGGGAACCAATGAATCCGGCTCCACCCGTAATTGCAAATGAATATTGGCTTAAATCGCCGGGATGGAATTTTTTACTATACACTTCCTCTTATTGATTTTGCATAATATAGGAACGGTGCCAACTTTTTGAAAGCGGTACTGTCCAGCTGTGATCGAACTCCTCTTTGGTTGAAACAAGATTGTTGAAAACATCGGTATCCGGAGTAATTTCTCCGTCTTCAATTCGCTGGCCTAATTCATCCAGCGTACAGGCTTGCACTCGGCCATCCTTTATATAAGCCACACGGCTGCGGTTTAACAGGGAGAGGTTATATTTTTTCTCCAGTTCTTTTACAAACCTTACTGATGCATCAATAGCCCTTCCACACATATTATCGCCTTCTTCATCGGCAATAAAAATGATAAAACGGTAATGCAGGAGCTTATAGTGTGCTTTAAGCAATGAGCCGTGGCTTAGCCAACTCTCAACAAACTTGAGCAGTTCATTGGAAATTGCTTTACTTTCAACCGGGGTCAGTTCCCTGTCAGCCTGGAAAATCCAAACTCTTGAACCGGGAGCCATTTTATTATAATCTGTCATAGTATTACTGTTAACGGACGAAATTACGTATTATTTCGAAACCGACTTTTGTATCACACTTTTATCCTCGCAATCAACCAATAACCTGGCTATATTTTTCCGAAGCACCGGGTGAATAAAATCAGGGGCTAGCTCGGCCATAGGTTCAAGTACAAACCTTCTTTCCTGTATCAATGGATGAGGAATTACAAGGGCTTCTTCCTTAATAACTTCATCGTTATAAAAAAGAATATCTATATCTATGGTTCTCGGTTCATATTTATGTGAAGTGCGTATCCTTCCCATAATAGATTCTATCCGGAAAATGATACCCATTAATTGCCCGGGAAGCAAATCTGTCTCTACTAAAATCACCTGGTTTAAAAAATCAACATTGTCTGTCATTCTCCAGGGTGGAGTTTCGTATATGGAAGAAAAAGCACTGATGTTTCCGGCCCATTCCCCAAGCAAATTAACAGCTTTGTTAAGATTCCCTGCTCTGTCGCCCCTGTTGCTGCCAAGTGAAAGATAGGCTTTATTCATTCTCCTTTTTTTCCCTTGTTAAATAAACCTGCTCAATGCGTGTTGGGGTAGACGATAAAATTTTAAAACTGAAATCGTGTATTACAATGATCTCCCTTGTTTTTGGAATAGAGCCGGTATGATTCAGAATATATCCGCCAAGGGTTAGGTAGTCATTGGATACAGGGATATCAAGTCCGTAATGGGCATTAATATCATCTATTTTCAAGCGGGCGGAGAAAATAAATTCATCCGCAGAGATCTGCTTTTCCATCAATTCGTCCCGGTCATGCTCATCATCTATCTCCCCGAAAATTTCTTCCAGTATGTCTTCTGTGGTAATAATTCCGGATGTCATTCCGAATTCATCCACCACCACCGAAAGGTTTTTATGCTGCTGCATTAAAATGCGCAGGGCATCTTTGGCAGGCATTGACTCGGGTACAAGCGGAGCAGGAATTAATATGCTTTGAATATCGTCTACTTTTTTAAACATGGCATGAAAATGGACATACCCGGTAATATTATCAATGCTGTCCTTATAAATAGCCACTCTTGAAAGTTCTGTTTTTTCAAATACCTCTTTTAATTTTTCAAAGCCCTGTCCTATTTCCACCGCGGCAATATCCATACGGGGAATCATGCAATCGCGTACTTTCACATCGGGGAAGGTAAGTGCATTCTGAAATATTTTCACTTCATGTTCCACCTCGCCGGGTGCTTCGTCTGCCGCGCTGGCATGGTCTTCTATATAACTGAACAGATCGGTTTTGGTAAAAGTGCTTTTATAACGCACCAACGCCACGCGGAATACTTTGCGCATTAAAAAATTCACGAATGCCAGAACCGCCAGTGTAAATGGCAGCAGAACATAATAAGCGAT
>DATHNK010000406.1:0-2632 GCA_035486075.1 Bacteroidia bacterium | reverse complement strand
CGTTTATATACAGAAGGTATTGTAAATACTATTCGTGACCCCTTGATTATTCTTGATAGTCAATTACGCGTAAACCGTGCTACCCCCGGATTTTATAGAAAGTTTAAAACCACCGAAAAACAAACAGAAGGCCATTATATATACGAACTTGGTAACGGACAATGGAATATCCCGAGGCTTAAAGAATTGCTTGAAACTATTCTTCCTGAAAAGAAAGAACTGGATGGTTTTGAAGTCACCCAAACCTTTCCATTTATAGGAAAACGAGCGATGCTGCTTAATGCGAGGCAGGTACATAATTTAAATAACGAACCGCTCATCTTACTATCCATTGAAGATATTACCGACAAGCGTAAAGTAGAGGATGGCCTGGTTGAAGTTGAACGTTTATTAAGTGAAAGTAAGGAAAGATTAAAGGCGGCCGTGGAATCAACAGGTTTAGGTACCTGGGACTTTAACCCCCAAACTAACGAGATGGTATGGGATAAGCGCTGTAAAGAAATATTTGGATTTCCGCTGTCAACACAAATCGACCTTGCTTTTTTTTATACTATAGTACACCCGGATGACCGGGAACGTGTTGAAAACAAAATAAACGAATCGTTAACTAGCATAAATTCAGGTGATTTTGATATTGAATACCGCATTATTGCGTGTGATGGGAAAACCAAATGGATAAAAGCCAAAGGAAAGGTATATTTTAGTGAACAATGGATTGCCAATCGTTTTGTGGGGACCTTGCTGGATGTTACCGCTGAAAAATTGCTTGATGAAGCTAACCTTGAATTATTAAATAAAAAGGATGAATTTATTAGTATTGCAAGCCATGAACTAAAAACGCCGATCACCAGCTTAAAAGGTGTTTTGCAAATATTAGAGCGAAAATTCCCGCAGAATGATGAAACACAGGTTGTACATAGTTTTGTGAAAAAGGCAATTAAACAAGTCGATAAGCTTGTTGAACTGATTGGCGACCTGCTTGATGTAACCAAAATACAAGCGGGCAAGCTTGCATTGCGAAAAACTACTTTTGACCTTGATGAATTAATAAATGAATGTGTTGAGGAATTGCAAAGCAGTTTACAAAAATATACGTTGATTATTGAAGGGGACAAGGATGTAGAAATCCATGCTGACCGGAACCGGCTGGAGCAGGTGATTATAAACCTGGTATCAAACGCAGCAAAATATTCGCCCGGAGAAGATAAAATTATTATTAATGTAACTAAAATTGAAGAAGGAGTAAAAATAGCGGTTACAGATTTCGGTATCGGTATCGCCAAAAACAAAATACCGCTTTTGTTCGACCGTTTTTACAGGGTTGATGAGAACTCTCAAAAATATGCCGGGTTAGGGCTTGGGTTGTACATTTCTTCTGAAATTGTAAAACGGCACAATGGCCACATAAATATTGAAAGTGAACAAGGGAAAGGGTCGACATTTTGGTTTGTTATACCGTGGAAGTGAGTTTAGTTCATAGTTGTTGGTTCATAGTTCATGGCAGCAACAGCAGGCGGTAGATAATTAGCAGTTAGAGCAGGTTATTGTTTTTTTCGCCCTCTTTCCGCCGCAGGTGAAGAGAGGGTCAACGAGCGTAGCGATGTTGGGGTGAGTAGATCGCCGCAATGCATTGTCGCTAATGTCGCTCGTATATTTACTCACCCGGTCTTTGCTTCGCTCGACCACCCTCTCTTCACCTGCGGCGGAAAGAGGGCTTAAAGAATTGTTCATTTCAAAAATGAACGGAACACTTTTATCGCCCAATCCATCTTTTTTATTATTTTCGGGCAGGGGTAATCCGTCTCAAGGATTTATATAAACCAATTGCCTGGCATGGGAAAGCGTATAATAATTTTACTGGTGTTCTTAATATCCGTTTGGAGCGCAAATGCGCAAAGCACTCTTAACCACTCATCTCCCTTTATAGTAAAAGGTTTTCACCTGGATTTAAGGATACAGGTAATGACCATGGATGCGCTGAAGTCATTTGCCTTAAAACTAAGCAAGGATGGCATCAATACACTGATCATGGAATGGGAGGGAACCTATCCCTTTGAAAAACACCCCCTGATACCCAACAGGTATGCTTATAGTAAAACAGAAATTATTTCATTTATTAAATATTGCAATGACCTGGGCATTGATGTAATCCCGTTACAGCAAAGTTTTGGGCATGTGGAATATATTTTAAGAAATGACCGGTATAAGGAGCTCCGGGAAGATCAAAAAGATTTTTCGCAGGTATGCCCCCTGCAAACCAAACAGGATAGCGCGCTATTTACCGATTTGTATACAGAACTCGCCTCTACCCATACCTCAAAATATACCCATATCGGGGGAGATGAAACTTACTTGCTTGGCCATGATGAACGGTGCCGGCTAATGGTGGCGAAAGAAGGCAAATCAAAACTATATATCGATTATATAAAAATGCTGTGTGGCATAGTTATAAAACTTGGCAAAACGCCTGTCCTTTGGGCAGATATTGCATTGAAATATCCGGACGCCATAAAATTACTGCCCAAAGGCACTGTGTTTATCGACTGGAACTACGGATGGAGTATGAATAATTTCGGGAACCATCAAAAATTGGTCGAGAGCGGTTATGAAATATGGGGCGCACCAGCATTAA
>DATHNK010000405.1:0-3122 GCA_035486075.1 Bacteroidia bacterium | reverse complement strand
GTATGATGGAGGCGGCTTTCTCGCTGATGCAAATGGCTAAAACATCTGCCAAGCTTACCTTGCTTTCCGATGCTAAACTTCCTTTTATATCTTTATTAACCGACCCGACCACGGGTGGGGTTACAGCTTCCTATGCCATGCTGGGCGATTTGAATATTGCCGAACCGGGCGCACTGATTGGCTTTGCAGGCCCACGGGTTGTGAAGGAAACAATTAAGAAAGATCTTCCCAAAGGGTTTCAAACCTCCGAGTTCCTGCTGGAACATGGTTTCCTCGATGCAATCATTAACCGCAAGGAGATGAAAGAAAAACTCAGTATGTTATTCGATATGCTGATGAATGACAGGGAGAAGGAAGAGTAGAATAAAATTCAACAAGCCTTTTTACTTTTTCTTAATATAATTAAAACCCACCCTCATGCCCCCAATGGGTGTTACGAGGCCAAGAATATCTGTATGGTTTCCATCTTCTGCAACCGGCTCACCATATCCGGAAACCATGTTAACCCCCAACGTTGCATTGCTGATGGTGTAATTCCTATTTCGCTGGTGCATGCCAAAACCCCAGAATAGATCAAGGTCTACATAACTTCTGGGGCCTAATGTCTCTATCCCGAATAGCATTTCCAGTCCATATACCTTCGCAGTTTCACTCATCGTATAGGTGTTGGTGGCTTCATCACCATAGTCATCGGTGAAACTGACATTATTAAAGGAGACTGCTTTATAAACTCCCTGCACGCTAAAGTAACTACGCTGGAAGTGTGAAAGAAATAGTTTACCATAAAAGCGTATCGCATAACCTGTATACACGGTGCCGGGATCTGTAAACTGTCCATCGGCTAAGGGGTTAACAGCAAATATAGGCGAGGGCTCCACCCATCCGAAATTGGCACCCAAAGTAACCAGCCTGTTAATTCTGTATTCCATACCAACGTTGGGTTGCAGGAGCAGGTATTGGGCCAGGTCGGTTGTAATACTAAACAGTTTATGTATGGTATCCTTAAATGTGTAAATAAATGATCCGTTCTTAGTGAAAACATCGGGTAGGTTAATGGTATATTTTGATCCGTCGGCATATTTTATATAATATATCTTTGAATTATCCATACGCTGGTCCTGCTGGTTCGGAGGTTGGTTAAACACTACAAAGTCGCCGACCGATACGATCTTTACAGCCATTTTACTTCCGTTTTTCAGCACAATGGTATCCTGCGCCGAGCAAAGTGAAAAACTAAAAATGAAAAGCGAAAAATAAATAAATAGTTTTTTCATGGTTCAAAATTAAAATTCGTATCCAAGGCCTAAAGTGGCTGTAATAAGGTCTATATTATAGGAAGAAGGATAGTTTGAATTACCTGAATAATTATTTGAATAAATTACTTTGCCGGTACTATTATCAACCAACTGATAGGTTCCTCCATTAGTCACCCCCGAAAGAAGAAGATCGAGGGAGGCACGAAAAAAAATGTGTTTTACAATTTTTGCATCCAGATGCATGCCCAGATCAACTATAAAGTTTGAGTGTGTTTCGGCGAGTAAATTCATGGTATAGTTATTACCGGAAGTACCATATAAGGCGGGCCTGTATGTTATCAGTTGGCCTGCTAATATATTGAAGCCAAAGCCACCATATTTGTCTTCAGTATTTTTGGTGAAGCCCGCAAGTATTGCATAGTTACTGTAGGAATAATTGCCGCTAATGGAGCCTCCGGGCATCGGATAATAGGCAAGGCCCCCAGGCAGGGTATTACGGATAAATATGTCGTATGTTTCATCATATACTCCATTTGGGTCGAAACCATTTTGGAGGTAGGAGAACTTGCCGGTAATTTCCCAGCCAGAGTAAAATTTGAATCCACTGGTAGCGCAAAAAGCGCTCCCGTTATATGCATAGCCAGAGTATGCATATTCGACATCATCATCATTATAAGAATTACCACCATAACCCTGAAAGAACGGCATGTTGACTCCTCCGGTAATGGAGATATAAAATTTATGGGAGCCTATTGCGCTGTCCCTTGCTCCTGCAACAGTATATATTGCACCATCCGCATACTTAATATATTTGATATGCGATCGCCAGATAAAGTATTCAGTTGAATTTTGAGGTAGTGTATAAACAATTTTGTCTCCGAAAGAAATAATTTTCACACCCATTTTTGGCCCATGCCTCAAAACAATGGTATCTAAAGGCACATTGGAATATTTAGCTGCATACGGATTGATAGTATCAATTTTACCCGTAGCATAGCGGATGTAGCTGACAACCTCCCTGTAGGGGTGATGTTTTTTCCCGTTTACATCTTTAAAGTTTATTTTGTCCCCTACTGAAATTACCGTACCTGCTATTTTCACCCCATCATCAAAAACTATGGTATCCTGCGCCGAGCAAAGTGAAAAACTAAAAATGAAAAGCGAAAAACAAATAAATAGTTTTTTCATGGTTTTAGAAATTTACTTTTTCTTTAGATAATTGAATCCGACCCTGAACCCAAAAATAAGAGTGGGCAAGGTGAGGGTATTATTATAAGTGCCATCGTGCGCTATCGGGCCACCCTGATAGTCTGCCCCAGATGAACCATATGTTCCCCACGCTTGATTGCTTATTGTATAATTCCGGAAACGGAGATGTATGCCAAACCCATAAAACATATCAATATCTAAATATTTATTCGGGCCCAAATGCTCATTCCCATGCAACATTTCAACCCCGATAATGTTGGTATGTTCGCTCATTGTATAAGTATTGGTAGAAGGAAAGGTTGCATCCGGATCGCCATTGTATTGGTCGGTAAAGCTCACATCATTAAATGAGACAGATTTAACTACGCCTTGTATGCAGAAGTAGCCTTTATGCTGCACCGATGGATAGAATTTCAGGTAGAAACGCAATGCATATCCACGATATACCGTACCAGGAAAAGTAAACTGTCCATCTGCTAAGGGGTTAACTGCAAAAACAGCAGAAGGAAAAACCAGGCCGGCATTCGCGCCAATAGTTAAAGGCCGTACTATCCTATATTCAAAGCCTATATTGGGTTGGAACAAGGTATATTGGGCAATATCTGTAGTAATGGAGAACAGCGTGTAGGCCGAATCATTATATTGGTAAATTTCCGA
>DATHNK010000404.1:0-6262 GCA_035486075.1 Bacteroidia bacterium | reverse complement strand
CTCTAATCTTTCAATCTTCACGGGTGGCACATTTACCTTGGAAACATCAATATCTAATGGATTTCGATGGCAGGAGGAAAGCAGAAAAACAGGAAGAATTAATATACTTAACCCCAAACTCCTAAATGGGCTTTGAACAGTGCTACTTAAAGCCCCTTTAGGGGTTTGGGGCGGCTTTGAATTTATCATTGCAAAATTTTCAATTTGGCAAACTTTAGCAGCAACTGCTTCTTTTCTCCATTGGCAAACATAACGGTTGCTTTGCTGTTTGGGTAGCTGCCTTCAACAGTCAGGACCTCGCCTTTGCCAAATCGTTCATGTTGCACAATGCTTCCAACTTTCAGTGCGCTTAAATGAGAATTATCCATCGGCAAACTTGTCTGAGCCGCTTTATTCATGCTCATTAACCTCTTGCCGACAATGTTCGTTGGCGGCGGCTGAACAATAGCCGGAGCAATAGGTTTCCTGAATGCAGATGGTGTTCTGGAATAAACATGCTCGCTTGCATCTTCCCGATAAGAAAGATTAATAATACATTCCGCAGGGATCTCTTCTAAAAAGCGGCTTGGTTCATTGCTTTGGGCACTGCCATACCGATAGCGGCTTATGGCATAAGTAAGCACCACTTGTTTCTTTGCACGGGTAACAGCCACATAAAATAATCTTCGTTCTTCTTCCAGTTCTTCGCGTGACATTAAAGCCATTTGCGATGGAAAAAGATTTTCCTCCAATCCTGCTATATACACATAATTAAATTCCAGTCCTTTGGCGGAGTGTATGGTCATAAGCAACACCCGGTCCTTGTCTTTTTCATCTTCTTTGTTGCGGTCTTCATTGGTTAGAAGTGCAACGTCTTCCATAAACATACTTATGGTTGGAATGATATCTTCATCAAGCGGTTTTTCTGAAAAATCTTTTAACCCGTTCAACAATTCCTGTATGTTTTCCATACGGCTGAAACCTTCCGGAGTCCGGTCCTGCTCCAGTTCGCGCTTAATGCCTGCCGTGTAATAAATATAATCTCCCAACTGGTAAGCGGTATAGTTCGGAACCATAGCGGAGAAACTCTTTATCATATTCACAAACTCCAAAATCTTTTCCGTTACACGCGGAGAAAGCCCCAAATTGAAGTCTTTCAAATTATCCAATACCAGCCAAATACTTATGTCGTTATCGGCAGCGGCTACAATCATTTTATCAACGGTTGTATCACCAATTTCCCGTTTCGGATAGTTAATTACACGCCTCAAAGCCTCTTCATCATGCGGATTTATAGCCAGGCGGAAATAAGCCATCAAATCTTTAATTTCCTTGCGTTGATAGAAAGAAATACCACCATAAATACGGTATGGAATATTTAGTTTGCGTAAGGCTTCCTCAATAGGGCGCGATTGTGCATTAGTGCGGTAAAGTATGGCAAATTCATGGTTCATGGCCTGTTTTGAAACCCTGAAATCAAATATGGATTGTGCAATTTGTTTGCCTTCATCCGTATCGCTGAAAGCCCTCATCAATTGTATTTTTTCTCCTTCGGCGTTAGAAGTCCAAACTGTTTTTTGAAGCTGGTCTTTGTTTTTTGAAATTACCAAATTGGCAGCATGCACAAGGGTTTTGGTAGAACGATAGTTTTGTTCCAGTTTAAAAACCTGTGTGTCGGGATAGTGCTTTTGAAAGTTTAAAATGTTTTGAATATTGGCTCCCCGAAAGGCATAGATACTTTGGGCATCGTCACCTACAACTGCAATATTTTGATGTCGTGCCGCCAACTGCCGCAATATCATATACTGCGAAAAATTGGTATCCTGGTACTCATCCACCAGGATGTACTGGAACATATTCTGGTATTTAAATAAAACATCCGGATGGTCGCGGAGAAGCATATTGGTTTGGAATAAGAGGTCATCAAAATCCATTGCACCGGATTTGAAAAGCCTTTTATTGTATGTTAAATATATGTGCGAAAAATGCTCCCTTCTGGCTGCCCGGTCATCGCTTTGGTATTGGGCATCATTTGCATAGGTCTCAGCAGAAATAAGCATATTTTTCATACTGGAAATACGTCCTAGCAAAGAAGATGCCTTATAGGTAGAATCATTTAACCCTAACTCTTTGGTGATGCTTTTAATCAAGCTCTTGGAATCATCAGTATCGTAAATGGCAAAGTTTTGAGGGTAACCTAACTTACCAGCTTCACGGCGTAAGAGCCTTGCAAAAACAGAGTGAAAAGTACCCATCCACAGGTTACGGGCATCTCCACCAATAAGTTCAATTATCCGCTCTTTCATTTCGGCAGCGGCTTTATTGGTGAAGGTGAGCGAGAGAACTCTAAACGGATCAACCCCTTTTTTCAATAAATAAGCTATTCGATAGGTAAGTACTCTTGTTTTGCCAGAACCTGCACCGGCAATAATCATTACAGGGCCTTCGGTTGCTTCCACCGCTTTGCGTTGTTCCTCGTTCAGTTCGTTCAGAAAATTGTCCAGTTTCGATTCCATAAGATGCAAAGTTAATCCTATTGAGACAGACGGTTGGACATGTTAATAATTTTTGAAAAGAGTTTCAGACTGTTTTCCAATCCCCGTATGTGAATGATATAACATTCAGATGAACTTATATAACACATTATCGTCAACGTAATAGGAATTTCGTAGCGAACAAAAAATACCTTCAAAATGAAAAAACTAATTTACATACTATGCTTATGCGTTGCTTTTGCAATGCAAAGTTGTGTGGCTACTGTACGACCAATGGGTGACCACCATGACCATGACCATCATGATGACCATCATTAGTAGGTAATTCTCAGCTGGCAGCTTTCCCCACTTTCCACTGATGAAGTACAAAAATGGAAGAGGCAAAAAGCAGGAATGCGCCTGTTTGGTGCAATACTCCAAGGGTAACCGGAACTGAGTTTATAAGGGTGAGTACCCCAAGTACGAATTGGACCAATACCATTCCAAGAAGAAATTTTATCCCGTTTGATTGGGTAGGCAATAGCTGCATTTTTCGGGATTTGAACCAGATTATAAAAACAAGGATTACTACTAAGTAGGCATTGTAACGGTGTATGAACTGAACTCCTGCAATGCCATCAATAAAGTTGCGCCACACAGGTGTCATGGAAGTGATTTGAGGCGCGATCCAATCATCACCCATTTTAGGCCAGGTAGGGTCGAACTGCCCCGCATGAAGGCCTGATGTGAATGCCCCATATATTACTTGTATAGCAACTATGATAAGCAAAAACCAACTCCATTTCCGGAGGGATTGGAATTGATGTTCAGCCTGCCCCAAACTCCTAAAGGGGCTTTGAGTAGTGCTATTTAAAGCCCCTTTAAGGGTTTGGGGTAAATTAATTGGATATATTAGATCCAACGCCACCCAAAAACTATATCCAAATGTTATGAACGCTGTAATAAGATGGGCCGCCAGAAAATAATGGCTTACATGAGGTACGTCCTGTAATCCGCTTGCCACCATATACCAGCCAAGTACTCCCTGCGCCCCGCCCATGGCAAAAATTACAAGGCATTTAATCAGTAGCTTCCCCTTTAACCAGCCTTTGTAAACAAAATATGCAAACGGAATAAGGAAAACCATTCCAATCATGCGCCCGATTAGGCGATGAATAAATTCCCACCAATAAATGTGCTTATAATCTTCAATGGTGAAATAACTATTTACTTGTTTGTATTCCGGGGTTTGTTTGTAATCATTGAAATCTTGTTGCCATTCTTCATCCGAATGCGGTGGAATAATGCTTGATATTTTCCATTTCGCCATGGAAAGGCCTGAATGGGTGAGGCGGGTGATACCGCCAACCACCACCATTGCCCATATCAGCACACAACCTGCGAGTAGCCAAATTACAATTTTGCGGGATGGATTCATATCCGGAATTTTTGCAAATGTATATAAAGGGTAAAAGCCAATAATGACAATAATCATATAAGATCATGCCTTATATTTTTTACTCGTTGAACAAATAGTTTATAAAGAGCACATAAAAAAGCCCCGCCCCAATTGCTCAGGACAAGGCTTTAATCCATTTCATTAAAAAATTATGGTTTCTTTACGCTATCTGAAGAAATAAAATCCATCGAGATAGAATTCACGCAATAGCGGGTATCTTTATTGGTCATATGTTCCCCGAGAAATACGTGTCCCAAGTGGGCACCACAGCGGGCACATTCTATTTCAGTACGTTCTCCATCAGGGTCAGGTATGCGTTTTACGGCGCCCGGTATGGCATCATCAAAACTGGGCCATCCGCATTCCGATTGGAACTTATCATGAGAGGTAAATAGCGGGGCACCGCAACGTCTGCAAGTATATACTCCTTTTACGTTGTTATACAAATATTTTCCTGTACCAGGCCTTTCAGTGCCTTTATCTACTATTACATAAGCTTCTTCGGGAGTCAGCTTCCTCCAGTGGGTTGTATCTGCCTGACTTTGATGTTGGGTGTTATCCATAGTTTTTGTTTTTTGCTGCGAACATGCCTGTAAGGAGCATGTCAACAAGGTTAAGATTACTAGTTTGCCATTCATAACAATATAAATTTAGAACATTTACGAGAACAATCAGTAGGGAGATTTGCAATTTAATAATTAAAGAAAGGAATTAAGTTTCTTTAACATTTCAACAATGGGAGGTTATTATTTTTTCAAGTGCCTCTACCCATTCATCATTGTCATTCAGGCTTTCCGCAAGATGAAGAGTTTCGCCACCATACTCTTTAAATAAACGGGCATATTCCACTTTTACTTCATAAATGGTCTCCAAACAATCAGCTACAAAGGCAGGTGAAAAAACAAGCATCTTTTTAACCCCTGATTCGGCTTTTTCAATGATAACCTTATCCGTATAAGGTTTTATCCATGGGTCTTTGCCCAATCTCGACTGGAATGCAGCGCTATAGGTTCCTTTTTTCAGTTGCAATGCATTGGCTAAAAGTCTTGTTGTATGAAAACAAGATGCCCGGTAGCAGAAATAATTTTGTGAACTTAAAGCATCGCAGCAGCCATCCAGCTTGCAATTCATATTTTTTTCTTTGGAAGCTGTCATTATATGTCTTTCCGGCAGGCCGTGATAGCTGAAAAGGAAGTAATCGTATTCTTCCAGCCTGTATTTCCTCTTCCAGATTTTTGCAAATGCTTCTATAAACAAAGGGTTATCATAGAATGGGCCGGTAAATACAAAAGGGGGAATTACATCTTGTTTTTTCAAAAGGTCAATTACTTTATCTACCGATGAAGAAGTAGCAGATGCAGAATATTGGGGATATAGCGGAACAATAATGATTTTCCCGATTCCAGGAGCCGTAAGTATTTTTTGAAGCGCAGCAGACACCGGAGGGCTTTGATAACGCATACCCAATTCTACAACATAATTATCGCCCATTTTTTGTTGCAGCTTTTTTGACAGGTTCAGGCTATGAATAAGTAATGGCGAACCTTCTTTGGTCCAAATTTGCTCATATTGTTTTGCCGATTTAGGTCCCCGCAAGGGAGCTATCACACACTTTACCAATAGTTGGCGTTGCAGCCAGGGAATATCCAGTACTCTTGGATCGCAGAGAAATTCCCTTAAATACTTTCTTTCATCAGCCGTTTTAGGGCTGTCAGGTGTACCAAGGTTTAAAAGTAATATGCCGGTTTTTTGGAGTGTACTCATATTCAAATTGCGAAAATAGGTATAAGATATAAACTATAGAGTATAAAGTGATATAACTATAGAGTAAAAAAGGGTTGAGATTTTTTACAATCTAATAAAGTGCACAGAGTGTAAACTTAATATAATTGCCAAAGAATATCAGTTTGTTAGAGGGTGGTTTGTTTTACACTGAGTAAAACAGGTTTAAAATGTAAAGAGTATACAGGTAAAGGACAATTGTATCTTTTTATATTTAGATACGTTAAGATTTGAAGGAAGCAAGTAGGGAAGCAATCTACTTTTTATTTACTTAACTCGTTAAAAACAGTAGCTATGGAAAAGTTTTACTCCAGAGCCGCTATTGCGGCTCTAATCGTGTCTGTGTTTCACACAGTAAATGCTCAAAATATCGCAATCAATAGTTCGGGTACCGGTGGAAATTCTGCCGCTATTCTCGATTTGAGCGATGCATCCAACAGCAATCTGGGCTTTGCCATGCCAAATGTTGATTTGGTCAGTATGTCATCGGCAAACCCTATAACCTCGCCCCCGGAAGGGTTAATAGTATGGAACACGAACAATCCGACAGTTACAGCCGGTGGTTTTG
>DATHNK010000403.1:0-4207 GCA_035486075.1 Bacteroidia bacterium | reverse complement strand
CTTAATATGCGATCTGCCGGGTCTGTAAATATTCCGTTCTTATTAACATCAATAGTTATTAAATAATTCCCTGCAGCAGTTGTTGTAAAAGTGAAGTTTGCGCCTAATGGACTGGTGCCTGCCTTACCGGGGGTGCCTTCTATACCTGTAAAGGCAACGTCGCTTATCACTGGTGCGGCAGGGGGGGTTAATAGCCAGGTTGTAACCCCTTCGGGCGTACTTGCTGAAACCGGCAGATCGGAAGCAGGCGGATTGAAAAATATTTTTTGTGTGATATCGGAAGGGGAGTCCGCAGCGCGCGGGTCCTGCACATTGGGATTGTTAACCCCATCAACACTCAGATAAGATGCAGTTCCATTAGCATTTCTAAAACCTTTATTATTTACAAAAAAGGTGAACCCATTACCTGCCTGGCCGTTATTGTTAAGGGTATATTGATAACCATCACTTGTCAGAATGTTGAATATTCCATTGAACCCAACGTCAAACGTTCCTAAAATACCTGAAAATACGTTAGTGAACACCCTTCCGGGAATAAAATGGGCATTATTAACATCACGCACAGATATATCAAATGCTGCAACATACAGACCGGGTGGCTGTATCCAGTTTCCATTTGCAATCACAGGGTCAGGATTGCCCATATCGACACCATTACTTTGCGAAATAAAATCAATTTCCCATACGCCTTCCTGGCCTGCTTGTACAGTTACGGTAAATGGTGTATACCCCCCGGTATTAGGCAAAGGCCCGGCCAGCTCCTGGCTGCGGTTACTAATTAGGCCAACGGTTGCAGAATTACCGCTGGTATAAGTTAGACCGCCGGGGGCACGGAGATTAATTGTTCCTGCGCCCATGCCCTGCGCACTCGAGCCTACGTTAATTATCTCCCCGGCTTTAACGTAAACCTTCATCGTCCCCAAAGTTGGAAAAGGGAACGAGGAATTCCCTTCAAGGCTCGAAAAAAGAAAGGCCCTGTAACCCCCGTTTGAAGTTATTTCTTTACTGCCTTCAGCAATCAAATTTGTTGTCGCGGACATAAGAAAAAGGAAAATGCAGCATATTGCGGAACACGCTTTTTTGAAAGGCGCTTTTTGGCAGAATAAAATAATAGCAATACAACCTGGTGAAAGTAGGCCTTTAAGCATGCAGAATGGTTTACAGCATGAAATTAAAAAAATTGATGTTATAAATGGTGATGTGCCAATTAAATAAATTAAATACCTTAATTATTTAGCTGAACATCTTTCAAATAAAATGAATTATAGTTTGAACCCGCTTTTTCGATAAGCTTATGATATTATAAAAGTTTATGGAGGTGCGATAAATGCTAATACAAAAGAAGGTAAGTTCGCGAAGTTTACTATACTTTTGCCTGCTGATTTATCCAGCATAAATTAATAGTTAAAAATCAATAATTTATTACAGAATAAAAATGGGCACAACCAATATTTAAAACTTTTTAGTAATTTTCTTCGTAAAAATGCCATACTTCGTAGTAATCAAGCCAAAAAGAAGCGACGAGCTGACATTTAACTAAGAGGCAATTACATCAATTGCTAATTTACTCGATTCTGCTAATTATAAATCAATA
This sequence comes from Bacteroidia bacterium, assembly GCA_035486075.1. Classification (GTDB taxonomy): domain Bacteria; phylum Bacteroidota; class Bacteroidia; order JABEUT01; family JABEUT01; genus JABEUT01. Next base: position 2,613 of record DATHNK010000403.1, on the reverse strand, counting down.
TTATTTCGGATTTCCGCGCCGATAGTTATTGGTGTTGGATTTTGAAATTGCCGGAAATTGGTGAAGTAAATAGGTTGATTGATGCAATAAAAACCTTTCGGACTAAAGATCACTAACCAGTAGTGATGATTTAGATAAGTTTTATTAAATGGAGGATGAAATAAATAAAGAAAGGCCTGAGGTAAGGTTAAGGGCATTCAGGGCGATTAACGATCCGGAAACCTGCGAGCTGTTTATCAAAGGCCATACCCATGTTTTGACCAGCATAGGCATAACAAAAGTCACATCATCAAAAAATGAATGGACGAAGAACCCTGCTGCATTTGTAATGGTTGTAGAATCATTGGATGGGAAAAAAGTATATGGTGGTGCAAGGGTGCATGTTTCAGGGGGCACCGAGCCATTACCCATTGAACAAGCCACAGGCGCTATGGATCCCGGGATTTTTGACCTGGTATGGAGTTTTGCTCAATATGGAACAGGCGAATTATGCGGTTTATGGAATTCGAGGGAGATAGCAGGATACGGGATCGGTAGTATATTTTTAATCCGTGCCGCGGCGGCCATCGCTTACCAGGTAGGCTTAACGTCACTTTTTGCATTATGCGCCCCCTATACTATTAAGCCGGTTATGGGTATAGGAATGGAACTGGAAGATAGCATCGGTAAGGAAGGAACTTTTTACTACCCTAAATTAGACCTTGTTGCTACAGTTATGTTATTAAAGGATGTACCTATTTTAAGCAAAGCACATGAAGAGGATAAGGATGCCATATTTAAAATAAGGGAAAACTTAAATTGTATCCGCATGGAGAATTTAAGGCACAAGGAAATAATAATACATTATGAAATTCAAATTCCTCATTTGGATGAATGGGACCTGGAGCAAACCATTGCTAATGCAAAGAAAAACAGTATAAAAAATAAAATTGACGAAAAAGACCTGACGTTTTTTTAAAATCTATTTATTTCTCAGAACAGTTAACTAATTCAAAGTCCAGTTGTTAAGGATATCTTATCTTAAAACCCCATGAACATAATAGCAGGTTTTTTAGCCGATTTTAAAAACACAAAAGACATTTATCAGCCAATCAAATTCCGGTTGGATAATCCGGCAGATAAGGCAGCGTTTGAGGGGTTATTCGAAAATTCGAAAATCAAATTCGTTTGCGATGAAATATATGGTCAGTTACAGGAACTGATTAAAAGTCACAATCCTTCTGTAAAAATAAAACAGGACGAGTACCCCGAACTTGTTAATAAGCATTTAGCCGGAAAAGATATCAATGAATATGGCGTGTGGGTTTATTATCCCTGGAACCAACGGATGGTACACCTGCTGGATGAAGAGGAATTTGTTGAGGTGCGCACCAACAGGAACCAATATAAAATAACCAAAGCAGAGCAAAATAAACTTCGTGCAAAAAAAATCGGGATCGTTGGATTATCGGTAGGCCAATCTATAGCACTAACCATGGCTATGGAACGTACTTGCGGGGAACTTAGGTTGGCAGATTTTGATACCGTAGAACTAAGTAATTTGAACAGGATACGTACAGCAACGCACAACCTGGGGCTAAACAAAGCCGTTATTGCGGCAAGAGAAATAGCAGAGACCGATCCGTTTTTAACTGTCAGGATATTTAATGACGGGTTGCACGCAGGCAACATGGATGAGTTTTTTTTGGATGGGGGCAAGTTAGACCTGTTTGTTGAAGTTTGCGATGGCCTTGATGTTAAAATAGAAAGCCGCTATAAAGCCCGTGAGCTGCACATACCTGTTGTAATGGATACAAATGACAGAGGGATGCTGGATGTTGAACGATTTGACACAGATCCGCAGAGAGCTGTTTTGCACGGCCTTGCAGACGGTCTTGACCCTCATAATATAAAGGATCTTTCAAACGAAGATAAGATTCCTTATATATTAAGAATGATTGGCGCCGATACAATATCAACCAGGCTAAAAGCATCCATGCTTGAAGTAGAACAATCTGTTAATACGTGGCCCCAGCTGGCGTCTTCAGTTACATTAGGTGGCGCGCTTACTACCGATGTTAGCCGGCGTATCTTATTAGATCAATTTCATGAATCCGGAAGATATTACATTGACATGGAAGAGCTTATAAAAGATCAAGATAAGAAAGAAAATAAGATCACACATGCTACCAATCCTTACCTGCCGATTGAACGGCCAGGTACAAAAAAAATCATAGATAAATATTTTGTTGGTTCACAGGCTGCAGACCATAGAATTTCAGCAACTGATTTGGATAAAATTATCGATGCTGCGATAGCTGCCCCTTCTGCCGGTAATAACCAACCATGGAAGTGGGTCTTCAACCAGGGTATATTGTTTTTATTTCATGATAAATACAGATCATGGTCATGGGGCGATTATTACGAGATGGGAGCACATATGGCCCTCGGGGCTGCCATAGAAAATGTTCATTTGCAGGCCGTGGCATTGGGGTTAAGAGAGGACGTTGAATTATTCCCGCTCAGTGATGAACCGGGGTTAATTGCTGCTATTCGTTTTTCAAAATCAGGGCTAACACCGGGTGCAGCTTCAATAAGCATTGCTGACCATTTATTTACCCGGCATACCAATAG
>DATHNK010000402.1:0-7791 GCA_035486075.1 Bacteroidia bacterium | reverse complement strand
ATCCTTTCATCAAATGCCATAGGCGATGGAGTAAATGTAAGCGGCCCATCAGGAAATGCCGTTGGTTATAGCATAGGTGGCACTGCCATAGGCGGCTCTACTATGTTCCTTTGGCATTCCGGAGACCCGACATCGGTTTATTGTGGCATACAAGCAGGGTTTACAAATTCCTCCACTGCCTCAGCGGGGCCTTATTATAACACCTATACGGGTTATGAAGCAGGCGAAGCCTTTAATGGCTCTGGTGGGCAAAGCAATAGCTTTATGGGGGCTTATGCAGGTAAGTCAAATACCAGCGGCGCTCAAAATTGTGCCTTAGGGGAAAAAGCCTTTTACACGAACACAACAGGAACCGAGAACGTGGCTGTAGGTGTACAATCTGTTTATTTGATGGCTGGGGGTACGGCCGATGTGGGAGTGGGTTTTTGGGCTTTGCACAGCGATACAACGGGTACTAACACCGCTACAGGTTATGATGCACTTATGGATAATACTAAGGGTAGTAATAATGTTGCCAATGGATACAAGGCTCTTGTTGATAACACGAAAGGAATTTCAAATACAGGCATTGGAAATGAGTCGGAGTTTAGTAACACCCTCGGAAACATGAATTCAGGGTGCGGAAGTTCCACTATATATTCCAATCAAACTGGAGATAGCAATATAGCTATGGGCAATGGAGCCTTGTATAGCAGCACTGTAAGTTTAAACAGCTCGCTGGGCTGCTATTCTATGCACTATTTTACTACCGGCACATATAATGCCGCAATGGGCTACAGGGCAATGGAAGGAACACTAACAGGAAGCATAGGTGACAGTAATGTGGCTGACGGAATGTTATCTATGTACAGTATAACAAAAGGTAACGGAAATAGCGCCGTTGGCTTCCGTTCAGGCAATTCTGTAACCACAGATACCGATTGCCTGTTTTTAGGAGCAAGGACAGATAGAGCGGCTATTGCATTATGGAATGCTGCTGCAATAGGGTATCATGTTATAATTACAAAAAGCAACCAAATGGAAGTAGGTAATAACAATAACAACATAACTATGGGGTTATCGAACGTAGCTCCAAGTGCAAATTATACCCGTCTTGAACTCAATACGGCTAATGGAGGAGGGCAGTATAATGTGATAGCCACAAGCACTCCGCCATTGTATGTGAACCATCAGCAAGGCACAGGATGGAGCGGCCTGCGCTTTGATGATTTAACGGCAGTATCAACTCCAGGAAAAAATCCCTCAAAGGGTTATTTATCAGTAGATAGCAGCGGAAACGTTATCCTGGTGGATACCGGAACAGGAGGCAGCGGTAATGGTGTAGGAACATGCACTACCCCAACCACTTTCCCGGTTGGAGTGGGAAACGATGGGGCAATTGACTTAACAACGCATTTACATAATTTTTATTTTGAGGGAATTTCTCCAGGCAATCCTGCAAAAACAGATGTGATAATTGGAAATAATTGTGGATATACTCCATTGGCAAAATTGGATGTTTTGCAGCAATCTCCCACTTATTACAATGGAAGTGTTGGGATTAGAGTTGAAAATAAAGATACAGGAAATTGTAGTGATCAGGTTTTTGGAATACAAAGTATTGTGACTTCCAAATCATTAAAGGGCAGACGAATTGCCGGTTATTTTGCAGCACCCGGTCATGATACTTGTCGCTGTTCATTATTTGCCAACCCACAGCAACATGCAATATTTGTTCCTAAAGGTGGTGGAAATGTTGAATTAGGCTTTAGTACTTTTTGCGGAAAACCTTATACCCTTAATGTTAATGGAACCAGTTGGACATATTATGGTGTTTGGGCCAGTGACTCGACTTTAAAAACTAGTGTTAGCCCAATTACAAATGCACTAACTATGGTAAATAAACTGAATGGAGTGAGTTTTCAGTATGTTGACTCTGCATTAACTGATACAGGTATGTATGGTACACATTATGGATTCATTGCGCAACAGGTTAAAAGGGTATTACCAAATGCGGTTAAAACTGATGCAGATGGAATTGAAGGTGTTGCATATACAGAACTTATTCCCTGGACAGTGGAGGCAATTAAATTGGAAAAGAAAACCAATGACAGTTTACGTTCAACTGTTGATAGTCTTCGCTATAGTTTAGATAGTTTGCGAAGCGCATTTAAATATTATTCAAGCTGCTTTGCCAGCCTCTGTGAAGGCCGTTCCCAAGTGCATCATCATGGCGGCAATGGAGGCTCAGGAGATAGCAACACAACTATTACCAATGTTCAGGATGTATCATTATCATCAATGGCTGATGCTCCTTTGTTGTATCAAAATATTCCAAACCCATTTAGTGGGAATACAAAAATAAACTACTATTTGCCTGAGGGCACACAAGGGGCCACTATGGTGTTTTATGATAATTATGGCAATCAATTAAAACAAGTTCAATTGAGCCAAACGGGTAATGGCACATTAAATATAAATCCTGAGAATTTAACCGCAGGTATTTATTCCTACAGCCTTGTAGTAAACGGCAAAATTATTGATACCAAAAGGATGATACTGCAAAAATGATGCGATTTCCGCATGAGGGATTGAAGTGGAAAGCCCGCAAACTGCCGAGAACTGAGATTGCCACGTTCCGCGAAAACGCCGGAACTCGCAATGACGGCAGTGCGTACTTGCAACGTAAAGCCCGACCCCTTGCGCATCGCTTGGGGGCATGCCCTAATTTTATACACAACACCCTGATAACCTTAGTACAATAGGTTCCAAGGCTAATAATTCGTATATTAGTACCCAACATTCGCCCTACGTGGCACGTTAATAAATAAAACGGCAAACTATAGGGTGCATAAATACATGAAGGTTGAGACTGAGATAATAACTGCCTGTATCCGCAAGGAGGAGAAGGCTGAGTATGAGCTTTACCGCTTGACTTACAGTTATCTTATGTCCATATGCCTATGTTATTCGAATGACAGGGAAGAAGCCAGGGAAATGTTGAATTTGGGATTTTTTAAAATTTTAACCAACCTGAAGAAATACCAGTTGGAAACGTCCTTTAAAGCATGGATACACAAGGTGATGGTGAACACCCTGATAGATGAATACCGGAAAAAGAAAGTACACAAAGAGCACATGAAATATGTGGAAGATTATGACCACATAGAAGAAGATACGGAAGTGAACAGCGCCTTAGTGAAAATGGATGTGGAACAGATACATGCCCTGATAGTGAAGCTGCCGCCGGTGAGCCAAAAGGTGTTTAACCTGTATGCCATCGACGGATTTTCGCACAAGGAAATTGCGGGCTTGCTGGGTATTACGGAAGGCACATCGAGGTGGCATTTGAACGCTTCGAGGCAAAAATTGCAGGAAATGATATTACACATTAACCCGAACTTATACAAATTAGTAGCAGGATGAAAAACGAAAAAGACTTTTACGAAATCTTACGTACAAAATTCAGCGATAACGAGCACCCTTTTGATGAGGGCAACTGGAAGTCGATGCGGACGATGATCGACAAATCGAGGGCGGATAAAAAACGGGCTATCTGGCTGCTTACATCGCTTGTATTTCTGCTTGCGGCAGGAGGCGTTTTCGGTTTATTGGAAATGAATACCAAAGGTTTGAAATCAACTGATACAACCACTCTATCTGCTGCCAATAATTCCCAAAAATCATCGAATACTAATGCTAAATCAAACACAACTATTTCTTCAGCAAATACAGAAAACACCAATGTGTCAACAGCAAGTAACAATCATGCCGATGTTGTAAATAATACTACCCCGGTTACAACCGATGCAAAGGCAACTTCCGCGAATGTTAACAGTTCTGCAATGGTTGCTGCAAACAATTCACAAAACCTGAAGAAAAATAAAAGCGGAAAGCATAGAGCCAAATCAGGCAGTGATCAAACTTCGGCAAATAGCTTAGCTGCTTCTATAAATGATGAATTAAATCAGATTGAACATGATACTAAAGTGGAGAACGTCATCTCTTCCGAAGATTCACCGTTGAATATTTCATCCAACCAAAAGCCTGCTTCAAACCCGGCAACTCTGCCGGCAGCAAAGGCTCCGGTTCCTGCGCCAAAAATGGTGGCTAAAGCACCCGATACCTCTAAAGGTGGAAACATAGCAATCCCATCCCGGTTCTCCGACGAGCCCCGTGTTTTTGCCGGAATGCGTAATATATTCTCTTTTGACATTGGTACGGAATACAGTGGTGGATGGCAATCGGGTACATTAGTACAAGGCAAAGGGTTTAACTTTGTTTTAGGATTAGGATATTCTCATTATATAGGCAAGCAATGGTTTATTAAAACCGGACTTCAAGGCAGCACCTTTGGAAACATGAGCACCTTCACCTATAACTATCAGCAGGTATCTTATCAGGGGGGGCATTATATTGCCAACGACTCTGTAATTATTACTAAAAGGCTCTATTTCTTAAGAGTGCCTTTGCAGTTTGAGAAATATATCGGGCACAAAAGCAGCATTGGTTTTGGCGGGGCTGTGTGGTATCTGCTGGGTAGTTCAGGAAGCGCTACTACTTATCAGCAAATTGATAATAATCCACCTTACAATGCAAAGACTTATTCTCAGAATATAGAATTGCCGGGTTATACCAAATTAAATTTCTCGGCCCATGCCTTATACAGGTACACATTCAGCCATAAGCTTTCTATTTCGGGCATGTTTTATTGGGAACTGACTAATATGGAAAACAATACCTTCTTTGGATTCAACGACATAGAAAAAACAAAGGGCATCCAAATTCTTGCATCTTATAATTTTTAAATAATGGTAACTGCCGTTAAACCTTTCTGTTTTAAATCGTCTATTATGAAACCGGTTATACTTAGCATCCTCAAAGGGGTTTGAGGTGGTTTTCATAGGTATCGCTGTAAGGCGAATTCGCTAACTGAACCGGGTCAGTCCTCCCGTAAAAATTGCGGGAGGACTTTTTTTTGCAGGTCACCCAACGTTTCACCAACGAGCTCCGTTTATACTTATGAAGGCCTTGCTAAAAAGCACATATTTTGAATTAAGGCAGGCTTTTTTCCATAGAGTACCAAAAAAATAGGAGTGTTTTTTTGGTTAAAGAGGGTCCCTCCGGAGTGATTGCCGGAGGGTTTTTTTTGGATCATTGAACCGTCGCCACTTTTGAATTTCTTATCTTTGCATTGTAAATTCCTATTCCTAATGTTAAAGCCCATTAAATATGCATGTTTGATCTTGACGGGACTCCTTGCCTTTTCAGGAATAAAGGCGCAAATGGGAGGAGGTTTTGGCGCTAAAAAACAAGGCATGGGGGGCATGGGTGGAGGTTTTGGCAGCAAAAAGATGGGTGGCTTCGGTGGATCTTTTGGAAATAAAGGATCTGTTAAACCGGGTGATAATTCATCGGGAGGTTCAAAATCAACCTATTCCAATGCTTTTGGTGGCTCTTCATCCTCATCTAAAAGTAAGAGTAAATCTCAATACAGCTCAACCCAAACCCGTACATCATCCAATAGTTACGCTGCTCCCTATGGCAGTAATTCATCGTCGGGCAGCGGTGGTTCGGGTTCGTCCAAGGGAAGCAGCCCGGGTTCTTCCAAAGGAGGCGGTTCAGGCTCTGCCAAAGGAGGCTCTAAGAGCAATACAAATAGCGGCACCACCATGCGTTCATACCCGGGTATTGGTAAGTCAAAGTCGCTTAATAATTCCACGAAGGGAGGAACAAAGTACTCCTATCCGGGTGTTCATAACCTTAAGGGTGATGTTAAAAAGAAAAAGAAATCATCGGGAAGTGGTGGTTCCGGCAATAATGGAGGCGGCAATAACAATAATAGTTACAACAGCGGCAATAATAAGAATTAAAAATAGCCGTCCTCGACAACTAGAATAATCTGTTTTCCAGTTCCGGATATTTAACTTCATTTTCAACTCCCTCATAATTACTATCGGAACCGGGCTTTGAAATATTTTTTGATATGGTATGATATCCCAACCATTCATCAGGAGCAGGTTTTATCAATTCCTTTATTTCCTCTTTTGACGCTGAATTATCGATCCATTTCTTCCAGCCATTTTCATCCAACAGAAGCGGCATGCGTTTCTTTTTATTATGGATCATTTCCATAACACTATTGGCAGCTGTAGTTACAATGGAAAAGGTGTTTAATATTTCGCCAGTTTCCTTATCAGCCCAGGTATCGCTTAAGCAGGCGAGGGTAAACATTTTATCCTTTGCCGGATAAATGTAATAGGGGTATTTCATTTTATTTTCCTCCCTCCATTCATAAAATCCATTAACCGGCAGAATGCATCTTTTGTGAATAATGGCTTCCCTGAACATCGGTTTTTCAAAAATAGTTTCCGCTTTGGCATTCAATGCCATGTTTGCCAGTTCCCGCGCTTTGGCTTCATCGGGGCACCAATAAGGAATAAGTCCCCAATAATAGAGCTGAAATTCATTAGGCCTCTCCTGGGTTAATACGGGTAACTGAGGATGTGCAAAACCGGAGACATGGTACAGATTGATTTTGTCAATAGCCTCTTTTGCCATTGACTTATATAATTTATGCAAATCAATTGCTTTGGACTTAAAGTATATATGATAGCACATAGTTTTATTGAACTAACCTCGTCCTGATAACTCGTTTAGGGTATGCAGTAATTCCGATTTCATTTCCCTTACCCCTACTTTTGGCATAACATGATGGGAGTGCTTTATTTCTTTTCGGGTGGATAATTGTTCCAGTTTTACAAGTGAAGATCTTAATGCCGCTTCACCCAGGATTGCAGCAACATTGGGATAATATTTCTTGCCATTCTTAACCAGCAAACCCAACTCAGTTAAGGCTGCAAGGTCGCGCCTTGCCGTTTTAGCTCTTTTTGCGTAGGCTCTTGCCAGGGTTGAATTAAGTACCAGCACTTCTTCAAATGAAAGGCCGTCGCCTATGTATAACGGAAAAGCATGCATCAACTCTTTTTGGCGGATGGTTACTTTATTTCCCGCACTATTGTCATTATTAAGCGTGGTATCTATGTAATGCTCCCAGGTAATAATAAGTTGCTGTACCTGAAAAGATCTTACTATATCTTCCAACCCATCATAAACACCCTGCAAAGCATAGGTTATAAACCCGGCCATATCGCCATTGGTTTTAACCGATTCCAGTTTATTGAGATATTCCGTTCGGGTTTCATGATAAAATACCGGCAAAATATGCGTTGCCATATTCGGAATTCCGCCACTTAACAATAGGACATATTCCAGTAAATAACCTGTTAACCTACTTGCTTTCAGGAAGGGCTGACTCCATTCAAAATAAGCATGTATAATTATTGCTTTTATGAAAACTTCACTGCCTGATCCGCCCTCAAATACCACCTCCTTTTCCAGCCATTCCAAAAATTTACTTATCCATTCCTCCTGTTCATTTGTTAATTGAATTTCCTTTCCTTTTTCTGAATTGTCAGGGGCCAGCCGGTGTATCCTTTTTATTAATTCCTGGCTCAAATTTCCGGGCTTTTTTTCTATCGTAAATTCTTTAAATAGTTCCTTCTTTATGGCTATTAAATTCTTCCCCTCATCTTCCAAATATTTTTTGCCCATAGGCAATGAATCACCAGCTAAAATCTGTCCGACAATTTCAGGTGTGAATTCACTCCTTTCATAGGTTAAAAAAGACATCAATTCAATGGCAGTTTTCTGCTTCAAAAACTCACTTCTGAACCCGGGTAATGAGGGTATATTACTAAAGTTGTTCAATAAAGAGTCTATCCTTACGATTAAACCAATATTTTTTGAAAT
>DATHNK010000401.1:0-7692 GCA_035486075.1 Bacteroidia bacterium | reverse complement strand
AAATCCTTTTTGAAATCACAAGCCGATATTTCAACGCCTGCCATAAAGGTGGAATTGATCAGTATCACATTTTCTTCAAACTCCGGCCTTTTTTTATCACCCTGCTCCGACTCAAAAATGTCTACAGAAGTATCTGCGACTATGGGCCCGAAAACACAGTTATTGAAAACAATGGGCTTGCTGAAAGGTACATTTTCTATGTTCTTTTTCCTCTTATGGGGTGAAGGATGATTTTGCACCACTATTTTTGGGGCCCCTTTTTGTTGTTTCACGTGGCTGCGTTTCCTGTCGCGAATCGGCGTATATTTTACCCTGACTGTATCACGAACGGCTACTGCCACATCCGTAAAATCGGTAAATGAAAGCTTCATATCCCCCATAAAACAGTTGCGGATGGTATCGCCATGGCGCAAACGCCTTACTAATTCCGCCTTATCTGACAGATATTCGAGTTGGTAATCAGGCGATGTATCGGAAACCGAAAACGAATGAAAAGCGACTTTACCGTTCACTACATTCCATTTATTATTAACCTTAACGGCATAATAAAGCTTATTATCAAAACGCGCAATAAGGGTATCGCCCATTTCACGTGCCTGTAAAATAGCTTTATTCTTTAGCGATTGTATTTGAGATTGGGGTATCAGGCAAACCACCAGACAAATGAAAAGAGTGAGCCAGGTTATTTTACGCATTTTAAATAATTTGTTTAGGGAAATGCAAATTTAACAGGATTATCCTATGTAATATTATCTTTGTGCTCTATTACACCACCCAATGCCCTTCCGCTTAATAAAAAATAAAACCCAGGACATAGCCGTAAAAGGTTTTATAGCTACTGCTGTGCTTTGTGCCGCATTGGCTATTTTTAAGGTATTGCCTATAGATATGTCTGCGCCATTTGTATTGGTTTGGGCTATGATATGGATAATCGGTGCCAGTATGAATTCCAAATCTTCTTCATGACCCGGGCAAAACATTTTATAATTTCATTTCTTTTTGTAATTCCCCTTATAGGAGTTGCCCAGGTTCAGCCGATAGTTCCTGTTAAAGATACTGCAAAACCAGCGCCGGTGGTTATCGTTATCCCGCCCCCCATACCACCTGCACCCGATTCAAATATTAAGGTATTTGAACAACCTGTGGTAAGGAATACGGTTCAGAAAATATACGATTACCAGCGTTACTGTCATGGTGCATCCCCCGGCTTCCGTGTGCAGATCGATTTTAGCCAGGAACGGAATACTGCCAATAACACCAAATCGAATTTCACCGGCAAATACCCCGGTATTCCATCTTACATCACCTACAAACAGCCCTATTTCAGGGTAAGCGTTGGCGATTTCCGTTCCAGGCTCGATGCTATCAGGTTCTTAAATGAGGTAAAAAGAGACTATCCTGCCTCCTTTGTAGTAAACGATAAAATAACGCCTCCCCCACTTTAATTTTATATATCTGTCATGAAGAACATCTCTCTCCCGCTGACAGAAACCGCATCTCATTACGATGATCTTGAGAAGATGCGGGTGAGGGAATTGCTTGTTGGTATTAACAAGGAAGACAGATCAGTACCTGTTGCCGTAGAAAAAGTAATTCCTTCTATTGAACGATTAGTAGTAAAAATTATCTCTAACATGAAACTGGGCGGACGCCTTTTTTATATGGGCGCCGGCACCAGCGGCCGCCTCGGAATTGTGGATGCCTCGGAATGCCCGCCTACCTTTGGGGTTCCGCAAGGATTGGTGATCGGCCTTATTGCAGGCGGAGATTCGGCCATTCGCAAAGCCGTGGAGTTTGCCGAAGATGATACGAAGCAAGGCTGGAAAGATTTGAAAAAATATAAAATAAATTCCAAAGATGTTGTAATCGGAATAGCTGCTTCCGGCACTACCCCATATGTGGTGGGGGCGCTGGAACAATGCAGGAAGAACAAAATTATAACAGGCTCTATTTGCTGCACAAAAAATTCTCCGCTGTCTGCTACTTCCGATTATCCAATTGAGATACTAACCGGCCCTGAATTTGTTACCGGCAGCACGCGTATGAAAGCCGGAACAGCCCAGAAACTGGCGCTGAATATGATCTCTACGAGTGTGATGATACAAATGGGAAGGATAAAAGGCAACCGTATGGTAGATATGCAGCTATCTAACCATAAGCTGGTGAAACGGGGTACACGCATGCTGGTGAATGAATTGGGCATAGGCCCGGCAGAAGCGGAAAAATTATTATTGAAAGAGGGAAGTGTTCGTAAAGCAATTCTAAAAGCTAATAGCAAAAAAAAGTAATAATATGCTTTCAAACGCGCAGGTAAAATTAGTTAAGTCGCTCCACTTGAAAAAGAACAGGGAGCAGATGCATCTCTTTATTGCAGAAGGTAAAAAGATGGTGGACGAATTACTCGATTCACATATCGAGATCGTGCATATTTATGCTTCGGGTAATTACTTTGGCGATAAGCCTTTCACAAAGGTTACCGAAGAGGAAATGAAAAAAATAAGCGCGCTTTCGGCCCCTCCCAATATCCTTGCCGTATGCAGGATTCCGGCGGAAAATTCCCAAATGCCGGATTTCCGAAAAGAACTTGTACTTGTGCTGGATGATATTCGCGACCCGGGCAACCTGGGCTCTATCATCCGCATTGCAGACTGGTTCGGCATCAGCTATATTTTCTGCACTTCGGAATGTGTGGATGCTTATAACCCAAAGGTGGTACAGGCTAGCATGGGCTCTATTGCGCGCGTACACTTAGATTACAAAAACCTGCGTACCCTTTTGCAGGAATGCAGGGATAAAAACATAGACATTTACGGTGCAAAACTGGATGGCGCCAATATCCTGAAAACAGAACTCACGCCGAACGGAATATTAATGATCGGCAATGAATCGAATGGTATTTCGGCGGAACTCAGCAATTACATTACACATCCTGTAAAAATTCCATCGTACCATATCAGCGGCAAAATAACCACGGCGGAATCGCTTAATGCGGCTATGGCGACTGCCATACTGTGCGCCGAGTTCAGGAGAAATGATTTAAAGGGAATTTGATCTTTTATTTATAATGAACAAATCAAAATTCCTGTCGTTTCTTCTTTTCCCTTTCTCCTTTTACCTTTTCCCTGTGACATTATCCGCCCAACTTGACAGAATAAAACCGGGCATGACACTTGCAGAAGTGAAGCATAACTTCCCGGGGTTGAAGCCAAACGCTTCAGCCATGAGTTCCTGGGTGTATTCGAAAGATTCTGTGGAAGGAATAAAAGGCAGTTCTGAATATGTGATCAGCAAGGATACGGAATTGCGCTATGGTTTCACATCCGATATAGTTTCAGGCCCCTGCAAGGCATATCCAGATTTGAAAAGTGAAAATTATTCGCACCTGATGAAAGCTGCTGTGAGCGTTTATAACAGCTATGCGTCACTTTACGGGCCGCCAGCCGAATATAAAGTACAGCCCGAATTGGCGGATGACAGCAGCCAGATGCCGGTGAATGTTTTTTTTGCAAAATGGAAACATGGGGCGAATGAATTAAGCGTTACAGTAAGCCGCCCCGGAAAAAATAAAAGGCCTGAAATGAATGGCCCTCCGCCAAGTGCCGAAGATTTAAAACCAGGCTGCAAATACACTCTTGAAATAGTATCCATCGGCACAGGCAATACATATCAAAAGAGTTGTGGAAATGGTATTACCGGGCAAACTTTCAAAGAACTCCATCCTGGCCTGGCAGCACAAGTGGAAAATCATCCGGACTCATGGGTTGCGGATGATACCATAAGCTCAAAATACGGTGACATTGAATTTACTTTTGAGGGCAAGCGCCTTGATTCATATAGTATAGATATTACGGATGGGCCAAGCTACTCGCATAAAAGTGATACCGCCTATTCCATACTATCAAAGCGGGCTATAGAACTTTATAACCAGGCCAAAAAGATACATGGAAAACCGGACACACTTATCAATAAGGTGTTTGCCACATACCCCGGAAAAAGAAGCAGGATTTACCACCGTACAACTTACTTCGCTGCTGAATGGAAAATAGAAGACAAAAAATTGTATATAATTTTTGATGAAAGTTCGGGAGGCAAGCAATTTGAACCCATATTTCACATTACAGTCTTTTATGGCAGGCCTGTAATGGAGTAGCCGGGGCCCGATTGGCTATTATTTAACACGCTTTTATTTCATCTTTAGTAACAAACTCACCTTTTTCCCTTCTTCATCCGTTGAAACGGATTGAAAATAATGGTTGTAAACAGGCATATCAAAATTCAACTCGGGTATATTATTGAGCGGAATATCCTTTGCCGGAAAGGCTGTTCGGGTGTATGGCGCTCTTTTCAGATATAAATTAAATACCCCTTCAAAATTACTGCCCAACGATTGCCTGTACGAGATCAAATCCGGCTGATAGGCGGTATCTTCCGGCAGGTTGTTGCCTACAAATCCAACTATCACTTTGCTTTTTAAATAATACATATAAGAGGTCTCTTCATAATTGGTAGCAATGGTCAGATCCTCAGGTTTTGTATAATTGGCTTTAATATAGGGAATAGTATAATCCAGCGGACCCTTGTATTGGTGCGTCATTTCATACATATGCCCTGCCAGGAATGGCAAGTTATTGGCAACTGTAAAACCAAAAAAAGTGGCAAATATCAGTACCGGAATAGCCGCTTTGGTTTTAGAGGTCTTAGTATTATAATATGGGAATACCCTTAATAAAATAATAAAATCAATAATGGCTATGATAGCTACAACCGGCTGCATATATATCAGATACCTTGTAAACATGGGGGAATCTATATTCGGAACTGAAAAAAGAAATATGATAAATAACAGCGTAAGAAAGTTGGACACGCTGAACAGTTCGGAATATCTCGATGAAACCTTTTTATAATTCACGAAAATTGCAATCCGCATAGCCGCTGCAAGCCACAGCAGTTCCAGCTTTCCAAAGTATCTTACCTCATTGGAGAAATGCCACCAATACATGGCAGAATTAAAATGATAAAAGCCATCCAGTATCTTTTTCATTTCAAAAGTTTTGAAATAATCGAGCAAGGGATATACAGCAATATAAGATATAAGAATAGCAGCAACAGCCGGAAAACAAGCCATCAGAGCCACTTTTAGGTTTTTACTTTTTAAATATTGGAATACATAAATTACCGCCTCTGATATTCCTATAGCCAATATAAATATAAAATATAACGGAGAAAACATATTGAATGTTATCCATAACAGTGCCGCAAGCCCTATAGAGAAAAATATTTTGTTGAACGGTTTATGAAACCTGTACAGCAAGTATAGGGCAATTACAGCTGAGCTAAAGAACAGGGCCGGAGAGTAATATCTCACTTCCCTTATGTGCAAGGCCATAGAGACGGATATCAACTCCGCAAGAAGAAAAAGGGAGATAAACAAATACTTGTAAAACGTATCATCGAAAAATTTGGATACTGCAAATGCCAGTATAAATAGGCCCAACAAGCCCATTATTGCAAATGTGGAACGGAATATTCCTGTTTTGGTATACAGATCATCGCTGCTATTTGCCAGCTTATATCCAATTGCACCGAAATAATATTGTCCCCAGTTGGCGCCACCAATAAAGGCATCATTCGCATTCACGGCAACTCGCGGAGTGCTGCAAAACATATCGTTCACCACATTTTTTCCATCGTGTGCCTTCGGAAACCCATATTCCACAACTCTTTCCGAGCCCATAGCCGTCATGCTTTCATCGGCCCACATAAGGGGATAGGCTATATTTTTGAACACGCTTATTAAAAGCAGTATTCCAAAAAAATACATCGAAATCTTCAGCGCTTTTGTTTTTTTATTCATTGGAGCAGTATCAGAACAAACGTACTGAATATTTCGGAAAAGTGCTTTGTATTTGTAAAGCATAGGAACGAAGCTCCGTCCGGCCGCTTCATGTGGGCGGACATCCCCATAATATTGAGATTCTTCACTCCGTTCAGAATGACGATCTCACTGAATGAATGAAACGCACCTCAAATTCAATCTATTAACATTTTTTAACATGCACTTTTTTAGATAGGACGTAATTTTGGGTGCTGCAAAAGAACAGACCCTAATGGAAGTAGTTGTTAAAAATCTTACTAAACGTTACAAAGGCTTCAAAGCCGTTGACAACATCAGTTTCCGTGTGAACCAGGGCGAGGTACTTGGCTTTCTGGGTCCCAACGGAGCCGGAAAAAGCACTACCATGAAGGTTATAACATCTTATATCGCGCCCAGTGAAGGCGATGTGGAAGTGGGCGGTTATTCGGTCATAACGCATCCGGAAGAAGTAAAAAAACTCATCGGTTATCTCCCGGAAAATAATCCGCTTTACCTCGATATGCCCATTATGGATTACCTTGAATTTTCAGCGCGCCTTCAAGGCGTTCCAAAGGAAAAGGTGAACCAACGGGTTCGTGAAATGATAAAAGTTTGCGGCCTCAGCGGCGAAAAACATAAACTCATAGCCGAACTTTCAAAAGGGTATCGCCAACGGGTTGGGCTGGCACATGCCATGATACACGACCCGCAGGTACTGATATTAGACGAGCCTACCAGCGGCCTCGATCCTAACCAGATCATTGAGATACGCAAGCTGATAAAAGATATCGGTAAACAAAAAACCGTAATCCTCAGTACTCATATTTTGCCGGAGGTGGAAGCTACCTGCGATCGTATCCTTATTATTAATAAAGGCCATATTGTAGCCGACGGAACACCTGAAACCTTGCGTAAACAAGCCAAAGGAAGAGAAATTATCCGCGTAAAAATTGAAGACGGAAAAGAAGCGGAAATCTCCGCGGCGTTAAAAAGCCTTACATCTGTATTAGGTGTGGAAAACATTTCGGGCAGGGAAAATACGTTTGAAGTGCAGGCCGACAAGTTTGCCGCGCCTAAGCGGGATATTTATAAAATGTGTGTAGACAAAGGTTGGGTTTTAACAGAAATGGTGCCCTATGAAACCAGCCTGGAAGATATTTTCCATGATTTAACGATAAATTAAATGAAGAACGAAGGGTTAATACTGAAAAATCAAAGTCACTCGTCACTGCGAGGAACGAAGCAGTCTCTTTCAAATCTGGAACTGCCTTTTTCAAATTGCATTGAACAAACCAGTATAATTCCTCATGAGGAAGAGATTGCTTTGTTCCTCGCAATGACGTTAACACCTAACCTATACAGATAATGAATCGGCCGGCATTAATAATAGCAAAGAAAGAACTGCGGATGTTTTTCGATTCGCTGGTGGCTTATATTTTGCTTATCGCATTCCTCGGCTTCAGCGGCTTCTTCACCTGGTTTTATGGAAGCGATATTTTCCTTACCAAACAAGCCAGCCTGCAATCTTTCTTCCAGATCGCTTACTGGACCTTGTTCTTCTTTATTCCTGCCTTAACCATGCGCTCGCTGGCGGAAGAAAATAAAACCGGAACTATTGAACTACTCCTTACAAAGCCTGTTACCAACTGGCAAGTACTATGGGGAAAATTCCTGGCATGTCTTTTATTGATATTTATTGCTCTGCTTTGCACCCTACCCTATTTTATCACCGTCATCTATTTAGGTTCCGGTAAAGTTGATATAGGAGTAGTGCTATGCGGCTACATGGGCCTGCTATTAATGAGCGCAGCATATATCAGTATAGGCATATTTGCAAG
>DATHNK010000400.1:0-2014 GCA_035486075.1 Bacteroidia bacterium | reverse complement strand
TAGTTCATACAGAATGGCTTTTTAAACGTAAGTTAAAAGCTGAATCACTTTTATTTATCCGGGATAAAGATAAAATCGAAATTACTAAGGAATTTCAAGAAGGGAAAGGGATAGAAGAAAGGACACGCGATAATGCTTTGTTTCTTTCAGTTGTGGATCAATGGAATGGTGATATTTCAAAAAAGATAATTGGCTGGTTTAGTGGAGCGGTAGATGTTTTATCGGGATTATCACATGATGATAATAAATTCCTTACAATCGCGCTTGACAAATCTTCAAATCTTAAAGGTTACCTCAACAACATCATAAATCAGCTTGATTTAGGCTTTAAAGAATTTAGAGTAGATCGGGATAACAAAGAAAATCTTTCCTCAGTATTCACCTATCACAATAAATATGATAGCATTGGAAATGTGATAGATAGTCGTTGGTTTGACCTTAGTGCAGAAGAATCATCAGGAACAAATAAAATATTTGATCTTGCCGGACATATTTCGATAGGACTACTATTTAACAAGGTTATTTTTATTGACGAACTTGACGCAAAGTTACATCCTTTGTTAACATTAGGAATAGTGAAGCTTTTTAATTCTCCAGAATATAATGTCAGTAATGCACAGCTTATTTTTGCAACGCATGATACAAATCTGTTAACTTATGGTGAATTTAGACGTGACCAAATATATTTTACTGAAAAAAATCAGTTTGAAGAAACAGATTTATATTCCTTAGTTGAATTTAAAGATACTAATGGTGTAAAAACCAGGAATGACAGGTCTTTTGAAAAAGACTATATAAAGGGCCGTTATGGTGCTATCCCCTTTATCGGAGATTTCTCTAATTTATTAAGTAATGACCAGGATAGCAAAGATTGACAATGCGATAAAAAAGCGACTAGCCCGTAAAGAGAAGTCAAGGAAAATCGAAGCCAGGAGAGAAAGAACTTATTTTTTGATTATTTGTGAAGGGGAAAAGACTGAACCCAATTATTTTATCGGATTAAAAAAAGATTTACCCAAAGGTACTTTATCAATAGTCGATATAACAATTAAAGGCATTGGCAGAAACACTGGAAGCCTCATTGATTATATAATAAAGTATAAAGAAAAATCCAAAGAATTTGACCGAACCTGGGCGGTATTTGATCGGGATAGTTTTACAGAAGATCAATTCAACAATGCAATAATACGCGCAGAAGCCAATGATATACGTTGCGCATGGTCAAATGAAGCTTTTGAATTATGGTTTTTACTTCATTTTCAATTTGTTAATCATGGAATGCCGAGGCAAGATTATCAATCATATTTAGAAAGAGAAATAAAAAGAGCTTCGAAAAAAGACTATTCCTATAAAAAGAACGATATAAATACCTATTCGATTCTTAGAGAATACGGTGATCAGAGGCAAGCCATTATTCGGGCAAAAAGTCTCAGAGAATTATTTACTGATAGTAAACATGCTAATCATAATCCATGTACACTTGTTTATTTATTGATTGAAGAATTGTTTAATCCGGAGAAAGTAATTAATTCTTAAAATCTTCTATCATAAAATAACCTCCAACAAATTCCCCGATTCCCACCCGCTTTTGTATTTTTACGCTTATTAAATTATGGAAAACAAACCCATAGCGCGTAAGCTTCGCTTGTTATCGCAATTGATGGAACTTCATGAGGTTAATCCTTTTAAGGTGAAGTCGATGGCTAATGCGGCTTTTAAAGTAGACAAACTGCCCTTCCCTGTTAAGAACAAAACAACGGAAGAACTCGAAAAAATAGAGGGCATCGGCAAAAGTACAGCTACTAAAATTACTGAACTGCTGCAGACCGGCACAATGGCCGAAATGGAAACACTGCTTGCCCAAACCCCGGCAGGGGTTATAGAGATGATGGCCATCAAAGGTATCGGCCCTAAAAAAGTAGCCATAATATGGCGGGAACTCGGTATTGAAAACATTGGCGAGCTGTTTTATGCCTGTAACGAGAACCGCCTGGTTGAGGCAAAAGGTTTCGGG
>DATHNK010000399.1:0-2699 GCA_035486075.1 Bacteroidia bacterium | reverse complement strand
CTGATTTAACATGCTTTTATAATGATGCTTACCGCCCGAGCCTGGGAGAAAATGGAAAGCATCCTTCCATTTTAGGTAGTCCTGCCAAAGAGGCATGGGCTGAAATTTGGCATGTTATTGGCCCACTGATAGAATCTGTATTGGCAACCGGTGAAGCTGTCTGGTTTGAAGATCAACTGGTGCCCATATACAGGAACGGGCGTATTGAAGATGTTTATTGGACATTCAGTTATAGCCCGGTTGTGGATGATTCAGGAAAACGGGCAGGTGTGTTTGTTACCTGTACCGAAACCACCGGGAAAGTTCGTTTATTTAAAGAATTGGAGGAAAGCAATAAAGGGTTTGCGAACACCATCTTACAGGCCCCGGTTGCTATGTGCATATTGATAGGCCCTCATTTTATTGTAGAGCTTGCCAATGAAAAAATGTTCGAATTATGGGGAAGAACTCCTGCCGAAATGATGAACAAACCCTTATTTGAAGGAGTATATGAAGCAAGAAATCATGGTTTCGAGGAACTAATTGATAGTGTATACAGGACGGGCGAAACTATTTCCAGGCAATCGGTTGCCACCACTTTTTTACGCAAAGGTAATTTGGAACGCGGTTATGTAGATGTTATATATCATCCTTACAGCGACACCAATGGAACCATTACAGGTGTATTGGCAGTTGCCACAGATACTACGGTGCAGGTACTGGCGCATAAAAGAATTGAAGAAGCGGAAGAAAAAACGAGGATTGCCTTAAATTCAGCAGAGTTGGGTATGTATGAAATAATTTATGCTACCAATGAAATGCTTACTGATTCACGTTTTAAAGAAATATGGGATTCAGAGGGATCCGTGTCAAGAGATAAATACGTAGCCTTTATTCATCCCGAAGACATGGCTATTCGTGAACAAGCCCATAAAGAATCCATAAAATCAGGGCACCTGGAATATCGTTGCAGGATCATATGGAAAGATAAATCGATACATTGGGTTAAGATTACCGGTAAAGTTATTTACGATGAAAAAGGAAAACCTGGAAAATTAATAGGGGTTATACAGGATATTACATCTACAGTTGATGCACTTAAACAAATTGAGGAAAACGAAAGCAGGCTGAATATTGTTATAGGAGCAAGCGAACTGGGCATGTGGGAGTTGAATTTAAAAACTTTTGAAGTGAACTATTCGGACAGGTATCTGGAGATTTTTGGATACTCCGGAGGTGCGACCATAAATCACTCCCAGCTTTTAAAGCATGTTCATCCGGATGATTTACCGGGCCGAAATAAATCTGTTGAAGAAGCTATTATTAGCGGCACAATGTATTACCAAATGAGACTACTAACAAATGACGGTGCTATTCGCTGGATAGAAACCAAAGGCAAAGTTTTTTACGATCATGCCAACAAGCCGGATAAGATGATGGGAACCATCAGGGATATTACATTGGAAAAGCAAAGGGAATTTGAGTTGGTGGAAAGCGAAGTAATTCTTGATAAATTAGTAAAAGACCGAACTATTCAATTAGAGCGCTCCAACGAAGACCTTCAGCAATTTGCCCACGTTGCCAGCCACGACTTAAAAGAACCGCTTCGGAAAATAAAAATGTATACAAACCGCCTGGAAGAAGGATATTCAAATATCCTTCCACCCAAGGCGCTTGAATTTTTAACCCAGGTAACGGGCGCAAGCACCCGGATGCAAATGATGATAGATGGTGTATTATCGCTTTCCACGATCAATACAACTAAGGAACCCGTTGAACAAGTTAATTTGAATGATACCATAGACGATGTTAAGAACGATCTTGAATATATAATGGAACAAAAAAAAGCCACTCTTATCGTTGGCCGGTTACCAGAAATTCAGGGGGCCGGTATTTTATTTTATCAACTGTTTTATAATTTGGTAAACAATTCCCTGAAATTTTCAAAGGCCGGTATTCCACCTCTTATTAAAATAAATTCAGCCATTTTGAAAAAAGAGGGGAATGAATACGTAAAAATTTCAGTATGGGATAATGGGATAGGATTTGACCAGCGATATGCCGAACAAATCTTTACCACCTTCGTAAGGCTTCATTCCAAAGACAAATATGAAGGAACAGGCCTTGGGCTTTCGCTTTGTAAAAAAATTGTAGAACGCCACGGCGGTACTATTGAAGCAACAGGTATTGAAAATGATGGAGCCACTTTTACTATTATACTTCCTTTAATACAACAAAACGGTAATATTTAACCCTTAAAGAATATGAAAAAAACTATTCTCTTAGTAGATGATGACCACAGTGAAAGAGAATTATTTAAAGAAGCGGTGCTTGAAGTTGATCCGGATATTTCTTATTTAAGCGCAGAAGATGGAACGGATGCTTTAACTTTACTGACAAGCATTGCGGATAATTTACCCGATGTTATTTTTATGGATATTAATATGCCCGGCATGAATGGATGGACATGCCTTATAAAAATTAAGGACGATGAGAGATTTCAGAATATACCTGTTATTATGTATTCCACCTCAAACCACCAAAGAGATGTAGACATTGCCATGGAATACGGCGCATTATGTTTTTGCGTTAAACCGGAAAACTATAAAACTTTGACATACATTATTAAAGTTGTTTCTGAAAATCTGGGCGAAAATCTTTTAAATGCCCTAAGGGAATACAAAACAAGCTTACCAAATTTCAAGGAATAGAAGATCAGG
>DATHNK010000398.1:0-3483 GCA_035486075.1 Bacteroidia bacterium | reverse complement strand
TTTGAAAAATTCCAATTAGAAGCGGTAGCAATAATATTTGGAAAGGTAGTTTTGGAAAGCCGAATTTGCTTATAAAAAAAGGCAAAAAAAGGATGAAAATAACGTAGTGAAAATATCCTTCAAACGGTGTTGTAAAAAAAGTAACGGAACTTATAAAAATAGTGAGATAGATAAGTAGGGTCTCGAGCGGTCTTTGTGTAAATGTATCTAGTTCCTTCATGTTAATAAATTCCCTAATATCATTTTAATCTAAAGTATGCTTTTATTCTCCGTTAAGCGACAAGGTGCTTTTCTATCTCTTTCAATGTCCTCTTAGCCAATACTTTCCACAAAAATTCGGTATTGCACTTTTCCACAGAACTCATCCTTTTATCGCTAAGTACTGCCTCTCCAATACGAGCTGCGTCTTGCATGGCGGCATTCAATGCAACCTCATTTCCAGGTTGTATCAACCACCCGTTTGTATTATCAACCATTGCAGAAATCGCTCCTACGTCAGTGGCAATTACCGCAAGACCGCTTGCCATCCCTTCTAGAATTACATTTGGCATGCCTTCAGAATGACTTGGGCACACGAGTACATTTGAACCCTTCATGAGTCGTTTCATTTCTTCAGGGCCGTTAACAGCTCCTTCATAATGAATCCATTCATTTTTTAATCTCTTGGAAAGCGGTATCGGGCCTACGAATACAAATTGAATTTCAAGTCCTTTCCATTTCCTAAGCACCCGAGTAAGCTCTTCAATTCCCTTACGCCGCTCATAACGTCCTACAAAGATAAATCTTCTCACCACCCCCGCCGGCTCTGGGGTGGTTATAATCCAATCTTTTTCTATTCCTGACGGAATTTGTATGATCTTATCTTGCTCAACTCCCAAATCAAGAAGCAAACTAGTAATTTTGCCACCATAGGAAAATAATTGATCAGCATATTTCATATTAAACCGTACAGGTCCCTTCAGTAGCATCTGTTCCATTTTTGAACGGAATGACGCAGGAGTCTGAAACATTTCATATCCATGAAAATTAACTCCTACAGGAGCTAACTGAGCCCCCTTCCTTTTTTCATCTAACAGTTTCCACGCAGTAAAACCTTTCGCATAAATATAATCAACCGGATCACGCTTCTTCAATATTTGATATATTCTTGTTGAATATTCGAATGACTCATGCAGATAATGTCCTGGCAGAAACCCCTTTTCAGGAAAGGCTACATCAACAAAATGAATATATCTTAACTCTTCTTCGGTAAACAAATCCACGGATTCACATCCAATCGGCTTGAAATGGTATAAATCTATATGCACATGTTCCTGCGCCAGGTACTTGGCCAAACAGTAGGAATGCTTTTGCATTCCACCTATCACATATGGATAAATTCCATCTGTAAGCAGAGCAATCTTCATTCGAATATCTTTTTATAGCTCTCCAAATATGTCTCCTTTGAAAAATACCGGATAGCCAGCTCACGATATTCTACTTTTCGATTATATCCGATCTTAGAAAGATCCAATTCATGCCTTACATCAGACACTAATTGCCCGCAATCATTCCGCAATACAAAATCAGAATAATCCCCAATTTCGGGAGATATCAGTATCTGCAGTCCGCAGGAAAGATACTCTGCAAATTTGACTGGCGACGACACCTTGTTAGTTACCGACTTCTCGCGGATGATTAATCCATAATCGCAAACCGAAAGAATCCTTTTTACTTCTGATGGCCTTACCCACTTTTGTATAAGACGGCCTTTAAATGGTTCTTCATTCAACCCTTCCGGCAATGCCGATGATAAAAAAATAATCTTTAGAAGAGGGTTCTTTTTTAACTGGACAGCAAGAAATTTTTTAACCATTTCAAATGATTGCCATCCCGAGGATGAACCTGAATAGGAAAGCAGAATATCTTCCTGAGCAACACCTAGCTCCTGTTTTACAATCAGACTACTTTCCTTGAATGGTAAAGGTTCTAAAAATCCAGAATAAAGGGTACAAGGTATAACTACATGCCTATTATCTTTATATCCATAATTTTGTTGCCAATAAGTGACAAGGCTATTAGAAACTGCCAAACGAAAATCAGCGCGACGCAGCACTTCTCCTTCCAATGACTTGATACCACGGACTATTCTTTTATTTTTAACCACGCCATATTCATGAAGCTCAGCATCATATGCGCCGCGGGCATCGAAACACACCTTTTGAATTAATCCTGTTTTTTTAATACATAAGGCAAGCCATGTAGCATATGGTCCTCTACTAATGGATATCTTTTCAGATCTAAAAAGCTGAAGAAAAAACAAGGTAAAGAGGTTCAATCGCCAAAGAGACATCGTCGGAAACATTGGAACAACTATAGCGCGAGAAAATTCCAAACGGATTGCTCTCCTATCTTTTAAAAAAGTACGAATGGACACGAATGCAATTAACCGAATCTTTACAGGAAGCCTTTTTTCCAGATAATTACATACATCTGTAACCTGACCCAAATATATGCCAGAAGGTGCATCATTAAAAGTGATGTAAAGCATGTTGCGAATATACGAAAGGATATTGGGAAGGCGGAATTATTTCGGGCCGGCATTCTTTATTCTTAGCCCTTTATAGATCGAATTTTACGAAGGTAACCGCTCGTAGATAATCCATGGGATCTGTTGGTGTAATAAATTTCTATCGGAAGCTCTTCCCCTGTAATTGCTTTGCCTTTATAATCATCTCCAAGAAAGCGAATCGATATGTTTTTTTCTTTCAGTATATTCAGCAATTCTGCTTCGGAAGAATAGCTCAGTACCTCGTCTACAAACCGGCAGGAGCTTACAATTAGCAAACGCTCCTCCAGTGTAAAAACAGGAGCTTGTTTACCAGGATTTATCTTTTCATCAAATGATTCTGCGGTGTTGACTGCAACGATTAAAAAATCACAATGTTCTCTGCATTCCTTTAACATTAATACATGACCGGCATGGAATAAATCAAACACTCCGCAAGCAAACCCCATTTTCATAACTCCTGTTTATTGAACTCCTTTAGGATTACCCTTACACCGATTACCTATTTTGTACCTGTAACGACATCAAGAATGATATGTAATATTACCTGATGAAAACACTCTACAATACCGTAATTACTAACAGATAGCTGAATATTAAGATTGCCGGATCTGCTAAGTGAATTATCCTTTTTAAATCCGCTTAACGTTATTATTTTTTGTTGTGTTGACTTAACATATTCAACCGCATTTAAAATATTTTTTGATTCTCCTGAGCTGCTTATGGCAATCAACAAATCATCATCTGTGAAATGGATTTTAAGCCATTCCATCATAGCATTCTCGTATCCATAATCATTGGCATAACAAGTGATTAGAGCCGCATCTGAGAATGAAAAAGTTGGGAAACGGCCCATCTTGGCAAAATCTTCCATCATATGCGAACAAATTGAATTTGACCCGCCATTACCTATGAAAAAAATTCTCTTGCTCTGT
>DATHNK010000397.1:0-2318 GCA_035486075.1 Bacteroidia bacterium | reverse complement strand
AGTATATAGCAGGGTGGCTTAAACAGAGATAAGCTATATCTTGTTTTCCGCGTTTCTCTTCAAAACTATTACGCTCGATTCGGGCTGATTGGTGCGGTTTTTAATATCGTCGCCCCAAAATAATTGCCATCCTTTATCTTTAAAAAAATCGGCAAACCCAACAGGGCTGTAATTGTCGTGGATGTATTTATCGCCCCATTCAAATATTTTCTTTGGTGAGCCTTTTTGGGTGAGCCACGAATAGGATATGTTGCAAAAGACCATATAAGCAGGTTTGCTTTTTTCAATTTCACTTACCATCTGTTCCTGCATGGCTAAATTGTAAGGTTGATTTTCTACAAGTGGATAAGTGTATAAGTACCCTGTTGCAGCAGTGCGGTTGGCATAAAAGTAAATTTCCGGTTCTGAGCCAAGTACTGCAATCTTATCGGTATCTTTGGTGTTATCCTGTATATATTTCGAGATTTCCTGGGCCTCATTAAAAGGATTACCCCAATACGCAATACTGCAAACAACCTTGGGGGCGTATGTGAAATAATAGGTTTTGTTTGTAAGAATAGTAACCAGCACAACTACCGACAAAACAATTAAAGGAGCCTTTGAAGATTTGAGCGCCGGAATTTTCCGGATAATAAAATCTAAAAAAATGGCCGACATAAGTCCCAGGGCTGGCAATATGGCTATAAAATAATGCTGCCTGAAATAGAACCCGGCGCTTACCACACAAGCGGATGCAACTAAATAGGTAATGGAGAATATCTTTTGCAAACGAGTATAGGAACTCATATATAAAACCAAAACCCCGCCCAATGCCAGGATCCAGATAAAATAAAAGGCATCCCAGGCAGGCCCAAAGGTTATATTGAACAATGTTATGATATAATCCATGCTTTTTACAGCTTCATATTTTGAGGCGTAGTCTACCGTCCATAGCCAGAAAATATGGAATTGGCCGGAAACCGTAATAATTAACAGCACTACTAAATAAGGTATGAAGACCCCGGCACCAAAAATCGAAATACTTTTAAAAATTTCGGGAATATTTTTCTTCTTTTCCATTTTCAGGAAAGCAAGTATATATATACCTCCGAACATTATCAGAAAAACAGCCTGCTGCTTCATAAGGAATGCCATACCGAGCATTAATCCGAACAGGAAAACTTTAAGAGCCTTGCCTGATCTCATATAATCAGCAAGGAAAAATAATCCTACCGAACTGAAAAAGCATATAAAATGCGTAGCATGTGCGGCAAATCCGTCAAAAACCAATCCTATAGCCATTAAACCATAAATGCTGGCGGTAGTGAGCCCGATAAATGGATTGAATATTTTTTTAAGTGATACATATAGAAAATACATGGTGGCTGCATTCAGAAAAAGAAGGCCTAAATGAACCCCATTATTAGTGTGCCCGAAAATGGACATTAAAATAGCATACATAAAAGAAGTTCCCGGGAGTTTCATTGAATAAGCATTTTTAAACGGAGCTATTCCATGCAGAAACAGGTTACCAATGTATCCATACTCACCTTCATCTCTTTCAAAAGGAACAGAGATAAGCCTGTAGCGTATCATACTGACAATACCAATCATTATCCACAGGAAAATGATGTAATAATCGGGCTGTTTTTTGAGCGTTGCAAGTTCTGTTCGGGCAGATGCCGTTGCTTTTTTGGGAGCTTGCTTTATATTTTTTTTCTTATCCACTTAATCGTCATGAAGTATTTGCAAATGTAAAAATATTCTTTAAGCTATTTTTAACCTGAGAATATTGCTCTTTTTTTACATTTGCACTTTAATTCAAAATAATGAAGAAGACACTATTATTTTCCTCTGCTTTTTTAATTTTTGGTGCATGTAACTTCAATTCTTCCGACACTTTTGTGAGAAAGGGAATGGAAGATGACGATAAAAAAAACTATGAGCAGGCAATACTTGATTATACTGAAGCTATAAAAGCAAATCCTACCGATGAAATTGCCTATAATAACAGAGGTTTGGACAAGTATAATTTAGGAAGGCTTATGGAAGCCATTGAAGATTATACCAAAGCGCTTGAAATTAAACCGGGTGATGCCAAATCTGCCAATAACCGCGGGCTTGCCGAGAGTGACCTGGGGCTTGATACGGTAGCCATGAAAGATTATAATATCGCCATCATGAGCGACCCTACACTGGAACAAGCCTACAATAACCGTGGCGAGTTGGAAAGTGATATGGGAAAATATGAAGGAGACAGCAACATGTTTGCACTTGCTATGAAAGACCTTAATAAAGCTGTTCAGTTAGATGATTCCGATTACTATGCCTATAACAAC
>DATHNK010000396.1:0-6034 GCA_035486075.1 Bacteroidia bacterium | reverse complement strand
TGCATCCAGGTATCACTTCACATATAGCCAGATCAAAGCATTCGTTTTTAACAGCATTACCTATTCTTTCCTGAAAAATAGTGAGAAAATTGCGTTGAAAGCGAAATTAAATAAGGAATTTGATTCTTTTGAAGAAGAGATAGCGATGGAATACGGCAATATGAATTAAGGTATATGGTTTTATTTATTAATCTATATTAAGAAGGACGTTAAAAATTAGGTGTATTTTTGTTGTATCAATTAATCAATTCATAATAAAAATGGAAAAGACAACAGAAACAAAGACTAAATGGGGAATAGACCCATCGCATAGTGAAGTAACTTTTAAAATAAAGCACCTAATGATCAGCACCGTATCGGGTAGCTTTGAAGAATTTGGCGCAAGCATTTACACAACCGGCGATGATTTTATGACCGCGGAAGTGGATTTTTGGCTGAATCCCGCATCTATAAGCACAGGGGATGAAAAACGTGATGGGCACTTAAAAAGCGCTGATTTCTTTGATGTGGAAAATCACAAACAAATTGCGTTCACCGGCAATACCTACGAAAAGGTTGATAACGACGGAAGCTACAAACTATATGGCGATTTAACCATTAAAGGCATTACCAAACAAGTAAAGCTGGATGTTGAATTTGGTGGCGTAATGAAAGATCCATGGGGAAATGAAAAAGCGGGTTTCAGCATTAACGGGAAAATAAACCGGAAAGACTGGGGCCTTAACTGGAATGCTACCCTGGAAGCAGGAGGAGTGCTGGTGAGCGATGAAGTCAGGGTGAGCGCAGAAATAGAATTGGTTAAACAATCATAACCAAACAAGGAACCGGCAAGCGGTTTTTTTTGAGTGTTTTTATACATAACGCAAGTTTGTATGAAGACACTTTTTATTTTTGTGTGAACTGATCACAGAATGCCCATGAAAATTACTACGCTGTTCATACCGTTATTTTTTTGCGCCACAAATATATTTTGCCAGGTAAATGCGCCTGTTTCTGACAGCAGCAAGCCTTTTGTGCTCGGCGTTACAGAGCAGATCCGCTCCTCCCAACTCAACGAAATACGCACCATCAACATATACTTTCCGGAAGGCTATAATAAGAATGACACTACCCGCTATCCTGTTATTTATTTGCTGGATGGCGGAGCTGACGAGGATTTTATTCACATTGCAGGGCTGGTGCAGTTCAGTAGTTTTCCCTGGGTCATGCGCCTTCCGAAGTCAATAGTGGTAGGCATTGCCAATGTAAACCGGATGAGCGATTTTACATATCCCACCCTGGTTGATGAAGATAAAAAGCGCTATCCTTTTTCCGGGCAGTCCGACAAATTTATAGCATTTATAGAAAAAGAATTGCAACCTTTTGTGGCTCGTAAATATAAGGCAAATGGCACCAAAACGCTTATTGGAGAATCCCTGGGAGGGCTTTTGGCAACTGAAATACTCCTTAAAAAAACATATCTTTTCAATAAATATATTATAGTTAGCCCAAGTTTGTGGTGGGATAACGCCTCGCTGCTAACCTTGCAATCTGATATTTATAGAGAAAACTTTCCGGGAAAAGCAGATATATTTATTGGGGTAGGCAAAGAAGGGCTCGGCCCGACTACCACGCCCCATAATATGGTAGATGAAGCCAGGGCCTTATCAGAGAAACTGAAGGCATCAAAAAGCAAAAATGTAAAAGTGTACTTCGATTATATACCCGAAGAAACACATGCCACCATTTCGCACCAGGCCGTGTACGATGCCTTTAAGCAGTTGTATGCGCCGCCTGCCGGTAAGTAGCAATAGAAATGCATACCCTTACTCCTCTGCATATCCCTGAAACGTAGTGTTTTATTTCAGTGTTAAATTTTTGTGTGTTATTAATGTTCTAATAACCAATTTGTTATATATCCGCACTAGGAGTTGATGGTAAGAAGATTTAAATTTTTTTGTAACTCATTGATAATTGGGGCGTATAACCTCTCCGGAAGTCTAAAAAAAGTTAAAGGAATTATTAATGCCCCTAATCTCAAAATCTATGAGAACATTTACAAAGCGCACGCTTATATCGTTAGCTGCAGTAGTTTTATTTGCTTCATGCTCGTCGCCCCGGCACTACTATGCCTATGGTGATTCGTACATGCATGCCAAGCATTTTTCCGCTACAAAATATTACTAATATTTGTTGGGTTGATATAGGTAGTTGAATACATATACCTGCAAATATTATTAAATATTTTCTACTATTTTCAGCGGACTTTTATCAATGCCGGAAACTATAAAAAAAATGCCTCACAAATGTGAAGCATTTTTTATAATATTTTTTTTATTTCATTATTTGCTGACACTGAATTTACCTCTGCCGGTAATGTTTCCGGAGGTGTCAGTCAGTACATACAGGTAAACACCATTGCTATAGGAAGCCGTGTTCAGCATGGCTAAGCCATTTTTCATTTCTGTTGTTTCAATCTTGCGGCCTGCTACATCATACACAGCAAGGTATTGCTCTGTTTTATCTGCCGAAGAGAAACTGATTTGAGAACTGCACGGATTCGGGTAAGCATTAATGTTTCTGCCGGAACTCCGCATTTCATTAATAGCAGTAGTTACAGGAGGAGGAGCGGTGGTATCCCAGATAATGTCCTTAATAGTTGAACTGGTAGAGTCCATATCCATTTCCACTAATATGTAGCCGATGCCTTTTGCATACCAGTTGTATTCATATTTTTTGGAAATAATGCGTTCATATGGAGTAGTTTGGAAGACATTAAAATAGGCCAAATACACATCCTCATAATCCACCTCATTATGTTTTTGGCGCAATACATCGTAAGTTTGGCCGTTTGGCATTTTCATAGTTCCCCAGGCATCAACAGTATCATTGTAGGTAATTGAGTCGTAAAACCTTTCCCCGGTAACAATCACAGAAAAAGTTACGGCGAACTGTTCCATTCCCGATGCAACGCTTGGCGGCACTATGCTCCCATAAGTAGCAGGCAGTGCGCTTTGTTCAAAATAGGGGTTGAGATTTATCTCTACCAGGAAAGGAGTGGAATTAGCGACCACAATTTCTTCTGCCCCTGTGGCTGAAAAATTGGAGGAGGTAATGTCAAAAAAGGTATAACCATTTCCGCCAAGAGTAGAATCTGCAAGGTTAGCCGTGCTGAAGGTGCTGGCGTATGGTGTGGAGGAGGGCGCCATAAATTCAACTGTTTTAGCTTGTTGCTTTTTCAACGTGGAAAAATCCCAGTACTGTGCGCTAGCGCTTTTAAGCCCCGGTGAAGGTTTTGAGGTACCGTCAGAATCGGTAATTACGGTAAGTCCCACACTTGGCATGTCAGTCTGGTCAATGGTAATTTGACCTGATGCCCGAACAGTGAAAACAGACAAGCCTGCAAACAAGGCTAGTCCGGAGAGGAATGTAATATTTTTCATGATTATGTATTTTTTTATGCGTCAAATATAATTATAAAACCTTACCCGTAAATTAATAAATAGTAGTTCATGTACCATAAGGGTAGGAGTAGGGAATGGTTTATACAGTAAAATAGTTAGTTTACCGTCAATCATCTGGAATTAAACTAAAAGCCACATGAAAAAAGTAGCATTAATTACCGGGGCATCCTCCGGAATAGGTATGGAGACAGCAAAATTACTGGTATCTAAAGGATATACAGTTTATGGCGCGGCCCGCAGGGTTGATAAAATGCAGGAACTTGAGAGATCCGGTGTCCATATTTTGAAGATGGATGTTACCGATGAAGCTTCCATGGTGGATGGTGTAAATAAAATACTGGCAACCGAAAACCAGATAGATGTACTGGTGAATAATGCCGGATATGGTTCCTATGGCTCACTGGAAGAAGTCCCTCTTTCAGAGGCGCGTTACCAGTTTGAGGTAAATATATTCGGGCTGGCGCGATTAACGCAATTGGTTTTGCCAACCATGCGCAAACAGCATTCGGGGCGGATCATTAACATATCTTCGATAGGTGGAAAAATAGGAGAACCGCATGGAACCTGGTATCATGCCACTAAATTGGCGGTGGAAGGCCTCAGCGACAGCCTCCGTATGGAACTGCTGGAATTTGGAATAGATGTGGTTGTTATTCAACCCGGCGCTATTGTAACAGAGTGGGCAGGTATTGCACGAGACAAAATGCGCCGGGTCTCCGGTAACGGACCTTATAAAGAACTGACTGAAAAGCATATTAAGTTTTTTGAACAAGCCGATAAAAATGGAGCGAAACCAATTGTGGTGGCTAAAACCATTGTAGATGCTATATTGGCGGCCAAACCTAAAACCCGTTACGCAACAGGTGGAAGCGCTAAAATGATTCTCTTTATGCGCCGCATTCTTTCCGACCGTGGTTTTGACAAACTGCTGCTGGGGATGATGAAAAAAGCTTCTTAACCCAACCGGCAAATAATTGTTGTTGCAGCCTGAATACATAATCAAGAATAATGAGTGTTATTAAAAATAAAAAAATAGCTATTGTAGGAGGAGGCCCCGGCGGGTTAACGCTGGCAAGGCTTTTGCAAATGAAAGGAGCCGACGTAAAGGTATATGAAAGAGATATGGATCAAAACTCCCGTATGCAAGGCGCCACGCTCGATTTGCATGAAGAATCCGGATTGGAAGCCATCCGGCAGGCAGGGTTGATGATTGCCTTTGAAGCGAATTACCGCCCCGGTGCCGAAAAGCTTCGCATTATGGATAAAGATGCAACTATAATTCTGGACGAACATGCCAACCCGAAGGATGAAATAATCAGGCCGGAGATTGACCGTGGCCCTTTGCAACAACTATTGCTGGATTCTCTGAAGCCCGGTACTATTATATGGAATAGCCATTTTGTTGCACTTACTCCGCAAAATAATTCCTGGAAGTTAGAATTTAAAAACGGCACTTCCGCTCAAGCAGATATAGTGATAGGAGCTGACGGGGCAAACTCGAAGATCCGCCCTTATATTACATCTATTAAATCGTTTTATTCCGGTGTTACAGCCTTAGAAGGCGCTGTCCATAATTCCGAAACGGCAAGCCCAAAGATGCATGGACTGTTGCAGGGTGGAAAGATATTTGCCATGGGCGATGAGAAGACCCTTATAGTAAGCTCGAAAGGAGACGGCAGCCTGGTGTTTTATACCAGTTGCAAACTGCAGGAAAACTGGAGCCGCGATTGTGGAATAGATTTTTCAGATAAAGCACAAGTGCTGGATTGGTTTAAACAGGAATTTTCCGGTTGGAACGATGTTTGGCAGGAGTTATTTGAAAGCTCGGATTCGGCTTTTATACCACGCCCCATTTATTCTATGCCATTCGACCAAACATGGGAAACTATTCCCAATCTTACTATGCTGGGCGATGCCGCTCACCTGATGCCGCCATTTGCAGGGGAAGGCGTAAATATGGCTATGCTGGATGCGGTAGAATTGAACCGGTGCCTTACAGGTGAAGATTTTCAGGACTTGCAATCTGCCATTGCAGCCTACGAAAAGCAGATGCGTGAAAGAGCTTCTGAAATTGCAAAAATTTCAATGGAAGCAACTGTTTCCATGCATTCTGCAAATGGAATTTCTTTTGTTCT
Source organism: Bacteroidia bacterium (assembly GCA_035486075.1). Classification (GTDB taxonomy): domain Bacteria; phylum Bacteroidota; class Bacteroidia; order JABEUT01; family JABEUT01; genus JABEUT01. The sequence continues at coordinate 456 of DATHNK010000396.1, read as the reverse complement.
GGATATTGTCGGTTAAACTAAATCCGGAAGAAACCTGAAAAATTGGTACTTTAGCGTTCTGAATTAACAAAAACAATTTAAAAAGCTAATAGCTATCAGCTAATAGCCAATAGCTAAATGAAAGGCATAGGCAAAATACTGCGGTATCTTAAAAACTATAAGAAATACGCTTTCTGGAACATATTCGGCAATACATTTTCCATTTTATTCGGGGTGTTCTCCATTTCCATGCTCATTCCATTTTTGTGGGTACTTTTTCCTTCAAAAGATAATCCCGACAAGCAGGTAGTGTTTACCTCCAAGCCTGCGTTTCATTTAAGTGGAACCTGGGTATCTGACATTACCAAATACTACATGCAACTGTATTCGCATGAATATGGAATACAGTATGTGTTGATTATACTTTGCCTGTTTTTTGTATTGGTAATGCTGCTTAAAAACGCGTTTCGCTATTTG
>DATHNK010000395.1:0-2265 GCA_035486075.1 Bacteroidia bacterium | reverse complement strand
AAAACCCATAGACTCAAGTGCGCAGTTGCCGGTAAGAATCATCAGATCGGCCCATGAAATTTTTTTGCCATATTTCTGTTTAACCGGCCAAAGCAGCAAACGCGCCTTATCGAGGTTAGCATTATCGGGCCAACTGTTGAGTGGCTCAAATCGCTGGGTGCCGGAACCTGCACCGCCACGTCCGTCGGATATGCGGTAGGTACCAGCACTGTGCCATGCCATGCGAATAAAGAATGGTCCATAGTGGCCATAGTCTGCCGGCCACCAATCTTGTGATGCGGTCATTAAATTAAAGATGTCTTTCTTTACGGCATTCAAATCGAGGCTCTTGAATTCCTTCGCATAATCAAATTTCTCATCCATCGGGTTAGACAGGGAAGAGCGTTGCCGAAGAACATTTAACCTCAACTGGTTTGGCCACCAGTCGCGGTTTGTAGTGCCACCTCCGGCGCTTTGTTTCATAGCTCCTCCGTGAAAAGGAAAAGGGCATTTGGCTTCTGTGCTTCCATTCGTTTTAGTTTCCATACTGTATAGGTTGTTTAAATTTTTGATTCTTTTTTGTAAGGTTCAAAAGTATGCAAATGATTAATATCCTCTGTGTTGAAAGTCACATTTTAATTATGATTTTTATGAAGGCTCTCACAGGAGGGCAAAGTATCTTTCTGACAAATAGTTTCTGTTGATTTAATTTGAAAAGGAGTGGTGTGAACCGCCTTTTTTGTGCCAGTTCGTCATTGCTGCGAACGAAGTGAAGCAATCTTACCCAATAAATTGAATTGTATTAATCCATTATTTGAAAGCTGTTAAATATCTTCTTTATAGTTTCATTTTCATATATTGGCTTACCCTTATTATTATTCCAGATACTCATTAAATAAATCGTTTTGTTCTTTATATAAGCCCTAATTATATAATACAATGTATCTCCTCCTTTATTAGCCACCATATTACCTTGCTCAATTGCATAGCCGTTTTTAAAAGGAAGAAGTTTAATATTTGTAACCTTGAATTCTTCTTTACCTTCAAAATTTTTCGATAAAAAATTTCCATATTTCAAGCCATCCGGAAGTTCTTCTTTGGAAAGCGTATAGCCTATCTGCAAATCGCCGGAACTACTATCAAGTTCTATAAAGTTGCATACTGGATAAGATGTCGAGTAACCAAATCCCCCTTTTACTAAAATCCTGAATCCATTTATACTATCAGTCAAAATAAAATCTTCCTTAGCAATCTTAACTGTTTTTAAAAGGTCTCTTCCAATTTTAATATTCTTCTCTTTTTGTTCTTTTTTAAATATATCCTCCCTCTCCTGATTCCTTCTTTCAGATTCCATGGTATATATATTTATGAATATCATCGATACGATAACAGTAAGAATTACAGCAACCGCATAGCCGTTTTTTCTTTTTCTCAGATAGGTGGCCTCATCTGTCTTTTTATCCCTTACAACAAATGTGCCACACAGAATATCATGCCACGCCCTTCTTTTTTCACTGTAAAATATATTGATATAGCCTATAAGCAATACTAAAATGGAAATTGCGCTTGCAATGTATCTTGTCACTGAACGCAGAAATGAAATTCTCCTTCCGCCAACACCTGCAATTTTTATACCCAGCAATATTTTCCCGGGAGTGCCCTGCCATGCTGAACTGTCAAAAAATCCATGATACAGGCAACCAACAAGCAGACTAATATAGTTTGCTTTATTATTATCTTCAAAACTTTGATGGGGAAAAAGCCAGACATCATTTATAAAATGAATTACCAACGCAACTATTAAAATATCAATAACTCCGGCTAAAAAACGGTCTATTGGAAAAGAAGGTTCATCCGTAAATCTGAATTTGGGTTTTTCAGGAATTATTGGGGTTGCATCCGGTTCTTTTATGGGCTGTCCAAATATATCGATCTCCGAAATAAAATTTACAGGGACTTCCTCATCTTCCTCTTTCGCCATGAAACGCTTTTATAAACAGTGCCGGGCAAATGTAATGAAAGTTATATCTGCAACTATGCGAAGCTCTGCACCCCTCCTCCGAGTTCTCTGCCTTAAAACATTTTTTGAGCAATAAATATAAAACCCCAGGCCTCCCCAAAAAGCTAATTGCAGCAGTTTCATGCGCCAATAAAAAATTTAATTGCCCGTCGGGCCGGACTATTTTACACTTTTTCTTTCATAACACAAAGATAAATAGCGGGATGTGGAGTTTCTAAAAAGTCAATGACCAGCTACGCGATTACGAATTAAAAACTACGAATTAC
>DATHNK010000394.1:0-3539 GCA_035486075.1 Bacteroidia bacterium | reverse complement strand
TTGATTTATTAGTTTTGACGATAAGTAAACCGTAAAGTTTAAGAAGAAAATTATCCGTCCCTTCTTTTCCTCCAGTTCGAAATACCTTTATTTTCTGAAGCAGGCATTGCAGCAACATGCTTTTTATCGCTTTTCGATACGAATATATTGGCCATCAAAGCAGCCAGCATATTATTTTCTTCATTACCGGAAGGTGCATTCAGCATCTCCGGTTTGAAATATTGAGAAACAAAATGAGTATCGAACTTACCGGAAGTAAATGCTTTATGTTGCATTACAAATTTGCAGAATGCAAGGGTAGTTTCCACGCCTGATATTTTATATTCGTCAATGGCACGAATCATGCGCTGAATAGCCTCCTCACGATCCTTTCCATATGTTATTAGTTTGCTTATCATAGAATCGTAATAAATAGGAATTTCCATTCCTTCTTCAAAACCGTCATCAACACGTACCCCGGGTCCTTTAGGCGGATTATAAATTTTTAACTTACCAATATCAGGAAGGAAGTTATTAGCCGGATCTTCAGCATAAACACGAACTTCTATAGCATGGCCTATGAGTTTAATTTCTTCCTGTGTGAAACTAATTTTGTTGCCTCTTGCAACATTTATCTGCTCTTTTACCAGATCAATACCGGTAATCATTTCCGTAACCGGGTGTTCCACCTGCAAACGTGTATTCATTTCAAGGAAGTAGAAATTCAGGTTTTCATCCAGTAAAAACTCAACAGTACCGGCACCGGAGTAATTGCATGCTTTTGTAATACGCACGGCACATTCGCCCATTTCTTTGCGGATAGCGGGAGTAAGAATGGAAGACGGAGCTTCTTCTATAACTTTTTGGTGTCTGCGCTGAACGGAACATTCCCGTTCAAATAAGTACACAGCATTACCGTGATTATCACCCATAACCTGAATTTCGATATGTCGTGGGCTTTTTACATAGCGTTCAATAAACACAGCACCATCTCCAAAAGCTGATTTAGCCTCGCTGGATGCCAGTTTTATTTGTTCTTCCAGTAAATCAATATCTTCAACCACCCGCATACCTTTACCACCGCCGCCGGCACTGGCTTTAATAAGCACGGGCAGTCCTACTTTTTTTGCAACATCAATTGCTTCTTTAGTACTTGTAATAGCTCCATCGCTACCGGGAACCATGGGAATGTTATGTTTTTTTGCTGCATGTTTTGCTGAAAGTTTATCGCCCATCATTTTCATCGCTTCCGCAGAGGGGCCAATAAAGATGAGTCCCGCATTTTTTACTTTATCAGAAAATGTTGCGTTTTCAGATAAGAAACCATAACCCGGATGAATGCCATCAACGTTGAGTTGTTTAGCGACTTCAATTATTTTATCTGCATTTAAGTATGACTTAGCCGACTCCGGTGGGCCTATGCAAACAGCTTCATCAGCATATACTACAAAAGGTGCTTTACGGTCAGCTTCTGAAAATACTGCTACCGTTTTAATTCCCATGTCACGGCAGGTACGCATTACTCTCAGGGCTATTTCTCCACGGTTGGCAACAAGAATTTTCTTCATCGGCTTGAAACTGTATAATTAAAGATTGCTTTTTCAGCCCACGATTTTAATCGTGGGTTACAAATATGTAAATAATATTGAATGGTTTTAACCATTTTTATTTTCAATTAACGGATACCACTCCTTAGTTGAAAATAGTACATGTAACCATATTTTATTGAATGAATGCCACATGCTACATTGGGTTCAAACCATTAAAATGGTTGAATGTATTGTCGATTTTCTAAATACCCACGATTAAAATCGTGGGCTGAAATATATACATTCATAGCTCCAACCTAATTTAGTGCCTTGGTCACCAAGTCAGCAGCCTCTTGTAGTAATATAGCTGATGAAACTTTCAAACCAGAATCATCAATCAACTTTTTAGCTTCTTCGGCATTGGTGCCTTGCAGGCGAACAATGATTGGCACTTTTATTTCGCCAATATTATGATAGGCATCCACAATACCCTGTGCAACCCTGTCGCAGCGGACAATGCCACCAAAAATATTAACCAATATGGCTCTTACACCTTCTTCCTTTAATATAATACGGAAAGCTTTTTCCACACGTTCGGCATTGGCAGTACCACCTACATCCAGGAAGTTAGCCGGGTTACCACCCGCCAGCTTAATAATATCCATAGTTGCCATGGCAAGCCCTGCTCCATTTACCATGCAGCCTACATTACCATCCAGTTTTACAAAATTCAGTTTGTAGCTGCCAGCCTCTACTTCGGTTGGATCTTCTTCTGTTACATCGCGCATTTCGGCATAATCAGGGTGGCGGTAAAGCGCATTGCCATCCAATACCATTTTACAATCTACAGCTATTATTTTTTCATCGGTGGTTTTAAGTACGGGGTTAATTTCAATCATGGAAGCGTCTGAACCTTCATAGGCTTTATAAACGCCTGTTACAAATTTGACCATCGACTTAAAGGCATCTCCAGATAATCCAAAGTTAAAGGCTATTTTACGGGACTGAAAAGCTTGCAAGCCCACTTTTGGATCGATTTCTTCTTTAAAGATCAATTCGGGGGTATTCGCCGCCACTTCTTCAATTTCCATACCACCTGCTTGTGAATACACGATCATATCGCGTCCCTGCTGACGGTTGAGCATAATGCTCAGATAAAATTCCTTGGTAGGAGTATTCCCCGGATAATAAACATCCTGCGCTATCAGTATCTTATGAACGATCTTTCCCTGCGGACCTGTTTGCCTTGATATAAGGTTCATTCCCAAAATAGCAGTTGCTTTTTCCTTTACTGCATCCAAAGAGGTAGCTACCTTTACACCACCTGCTTTACCACGTCCACCTGCATGTACCTGGGCTTTTACCACCCACACCTGTGTGCCGGTTTGCTGTTTTAATTCTTTAGCTGCCTCAACTGCTTCTTCAACAGAGGTAGCCACTATGCCCTCCTGTATTGGAACGCCGTATTGTTTTAATATGGATTTGCCCTGATATTCGTGTAGGTTCATAATGGAAATGTTGAATTTTGGATATTGAATTAATAATTAAGGGCAGCAAGTTAATAAGAAATGGACTTATAAAACAAAAAATCCCCCCGAATTACGGGAGGACTTTTTAGTAATCTGTTAACAAAGGGTTTTAACCTTGTAAATTATTTAGCTGTTTCCTTTTTCTTGTAACGTGTATTGAATTTGTCAATACGTCCTGCTGTATCTACCATTTTCAGTTTGCCGGTATAGAAAGGGTGAGACATATTCGAAATTTCAAGCTTTACAAGCGGGTATTCGTTGCCGTCTTCCCAAACAATAGTATCTTTAGTATCAACTGTGGATTTGCCTAGGAATGCGTAATCGTTAGAAACGTCTTTAAAAACTACTAAACGGTAACTCTCTGGATGAATGCCTTTTTTCATGACTTTTTTAAATTGGGCTGCAAAGATAAGAAAAAAAGTAATAAGTCGTGAGTAATCAGTATTTCAGTTTAAAAATGCAGATTTCTCACCATTGTTCACATACTACTGATAACTATTGA
>DATHNK010000393.1:0-3278 GCA_035486075.1 Bacteroidia bacterium | reverse complement strand
TTACCCCATTGCAGTTATTGGGAGCCGGGTTTCTTATGGCAGTCCATGTGCCCTGGGCCGAAAGATGAGACTGTACCGGGAAGAGAAAAATTACTAATGATGCAAGGGAGAGTAATTGCTTTTTCATAATTTCATTAAAATTGTTTATCCTGCAAATTAGGCAGGGCGATTTATTAGGTTAAGTTTGTTTTTACGCTATATATTATTAAAAGATACCAAAACTACATGCCGTTAATCCTATTGATAAATCAAGCGCAAAATGCTTCTTTTTTTCTGTTCGCAAAATAAAACAATTATATGCTTTGGAGCCTTTGAAGGCAGGTTTATTTTTTCTCACAACCACCCAACCAAATCCACGCCTCTTTAGTAAGCCTTTAATGATGCGGTTTGAAGAGATTTTATCTTTCTGAACAGAGATTTTAATAACTGACGTAAATCAGTAAAATGAACTTCAGGAATCAGGTACCTGACTTACTTCACTACTTCCAAACGCTTCCAGACCGTATTGCCAAACTGAAATTGAATTTCAAGAATATACATTCCTGTATCCAGGCCATCTAAGGGGATGTCCGACTGCTGTACATAGCCCGGTAAAGAAGTTTGCCATACTTTTTGCCCGGAAATGGTATAAAGCGCCATGCTTATATCGTTTTCAAACCTGGTAAAGAAAATTTGAGTGGAGTTTTTGCCCGGATTGGGGTAAAGTATAATGCCCGGAGTGGAATCGGTTAAATTATTGCTTCCGGTCGGGTCGGTAACTTTCCGAATCCGGTTGTTTCGCAGATCGGCAATAAATAAATTTCCAAAATGGTCGAAAGCAAGTCCCGGAGGATAGTCCAGTTCCGCATTAGTTGCAGGGCCCAGGTCGCCGCTGAAACCCGTATTTCCGTCTCCGGCAGCAGTATATATTATATGCGTTGATTTGTTTACCCATCTCACGCGGTTATCACTTCCTGTTGCTATAAAAAAATTGCCCGAACTATCCAATGTAACCCGGTAAGGGCTATTCAGGTTAGCCAAAGTAGCTTGTCCGTAATCTCCGCCATAGCCCGGGAATCCGTTACCTGCAATGGTGGTAATAATTCCGGTGGATGCATCTACATACCTTATCCGGTTATTCAGCCAATCGGCAATGTACATATTGCCTGATCTGTCGAAAGCAACACACTTAGGGCTATTTATTTGCGCCGCAGTAGCAGGGCCGTTATCTCCCGAATATCCGGCATGGCTGTTTCCGGCAACGGTGGTAATAATTCCGGTGGCAAGCGTTACTTTTCGTATCTCATTATTGTCCTCATCGGCAATAAACAAGTTTCCGTTATTGTCCAGGGAAGGCTGGTGCGGATGATCCAGTTCGGCTGCTGTTGCAGGGCCTCCGTCTCCCAGAATCCCCGGAACACCGGTACCTGCAACCGTAAATATTAAACCGGTAGCCTTAACCACCTCACGGACCCTGTTATTGTTCCAGTCTGCTATATAAATATTATCCGAGTCATCCACAGTTACACTCGCGGGAAGATCCATTTTCGCGGCAATGGCAGGTATGCTGTCACCATTATAGCCGGGAGCACCGGTGCCTGCGTACGTTGTTATAATTCCGGTAACACCGTCTACCCGGCGTATCTTGTTATTCCATTGGTCTGCAATAAACATATTATTGGCTTTATCGAAAACCAAATTGGCAGGCCAGTAAAGTTCGGCATTAATGGCCAGCCCTCCATCTCCAAGGGACCCCTGAACACCATTTCCCGCAACAGTGGTTATAATACTCTGAGCGCTTGCCAAAGAATTCCACAATGAAGAAATAAAAAAGAATAAAACTATTTTCTTCATTAAGATACGGTTCTTTTATGGCCTGTCATTAAACTGCAAAATTATAAAAAACTGTAAACCTCAGACATTATATGCATTAGAAGTTAAACACATTACTCCACAGTATACATGTAAGGGCTGTGCTTCCTTTTGCTATATTTGCAATCGACTAATGTTTTTTTAATACTATTTAACAATATGAAAGCACTTCAAAGAATATATCTGCCTGTAATGATGCTGGGAGGTTTACTACTTTCTTCTTCATTTAAAACTACCCGCAATGCATCTACTGACCCTACTCCGGGTATTTATGCCACTTACGATGATTATGTAAAACATCATGTAACGCCTTATGATGCTATAGCATTAGGGCATAGTGGATTCAAAGGAACTGTAAATGGTAAGAAAGCTCCTGTTAAGGAATATAAAAATGCGGACGCCTGGGGAGCACAGGATGAAAACGGGGTTATTTACCGATTCAATAAAAAAGCAAATGTTGCCGACCGGGTAATATCCAATGGTAAAGTTTGTTTTTATGCAGGTATGGAACTGGTGGTTCAGAGATTTGATGACGGAACCGTAAAAACTATGACCATTAATGCCGATAACGGACAAAAGTTTTCCGAACTGTTCTGGGTTTCCCAGGGTGGCGAAGGAGATATGGTTGGAGCTTCAATTGATAACCTGTCTTCCCTATTTGCCGATTCACCTGCATTAATTGAAAAAATGAAAGCGAAGGGCATTGATGAAAAAAACACCAAGAACTGGGTAGATAATTTTACCAATGTAGCCGGTTGGGTTGGCGAATACGACAAAGCGCATCAATAACCTTTTTTATTGTCAGCCTATTTTAAGGGAGGTCATGGAAATTGACCCCATAACGATCTTATCGTTGAAATACGATAGGTTTTCATTCTCCCCTTTAAGCGCCAGAGAATATAACAAGGGCAGATAGTGCTCCGGTGTAGGTACTGCTAACTGCATAGATCTTCCCAATGTTCCGTATTTGCCAAGGCTTTGGAAATCGCGGGCGTTTATAAGTTTTTTAACTGTATCATTGGCTTCCATAGCCCAGTCAAACGTATTGTCATCTTTCCAGTTAACAAGTCCAAGATTGTGCACGATGTTCCCGCTGCCTATTATAAGCACTCCCTTTTTTCGGAGGAACGCCAGTTCTTTAGCCAGTTCAAAATGCCATTGTGCGGGCTTGGTATAGTCCAGGCTTAACTGGATAACCGGAACATCAGCATTAGGATACATGTGGGATAGAACTACCCAGCAGCCATGGTCAAGGCCCCAGTCATAATTGAATCCAACAGCAGCTTTGGTAACGCCCGCTTTAGTTTCGTTAGCCAGATCCAGGTCTCCGGGAGCAGGATATTGCACATCAAATAATTGCTTAGGAAAGCCTCCGAAATCGTGTATGGTTTGGGGTTTATCCATAGCCGTAACAAAGGTTCCGCTGG
>DATHNK010000392.1:0-5263 GCA_035486075.1 Bacteroidia bacterium | reverse complement strand
CATAAGCATACATAGCCGAACTGCCTTCTATTGGGTCAACCATAAGGTTCAGCATATTGTTAACAGCATTAACGGTATTCTCAGCCGGAACGTAGTCATACAGTTCCTTGCGGGAAACGCCCATGCCTTTGGCAAAATTTTCCCACAATAAAATATGGTTCTTTTCTTCCTCCAGGTTCATTTTTAGTTCAAGGGTAGGGCAGGATTGGTATATCTTTTCTACCATAACAGGCACCGCTTTCACCAGGTGGAAATATTCTTTTACATATCCAACCAATGCATCTTTAGATAATGTACCGGCCGACCATTGCTGATAAAACGGATGTTTAAGTAAGCTATAGTGCTCAAGTAAGTTGTTGAGTTCTTTCCTGAAAGTGTTCATATTTTGTTTTGGTTATGAGATTTTGGATTGCAAATGTATAAAAAAAACATACTAAATAGTAGTATGTTGAAAAAATCAAAAAGGGGATAAAAATGACCATATATCCGGTTGCAATAAGAATGAATCTTCATAACCGGCGCAGGTTTCGGCCCCGCATTTAATTACAATGTCCAAAATACTATTTTTGCAGCTATGTTAATCTATGTTAACGCCTTATGCTGAGGGTTGCTGTTGTTTTCTTAGTCTTGTGCGTATTTGCCTCCTGCAAACCCCGTGGCGATTTCGATGACTATGTGCATCCGCCCGTGCCGGATTATAGCCAATCTGCGGCCTGGGCCTGCCTGCCAACCACTCACAACGCATCGGATACAGTACCGCCCTTTTCCGGGGAAAGCGATATGCAGGCAACAGCTAAAGTAGACGTGTTTTATATTTATCCCACGCTCGATTTCAGCGCCGATAACTGGAATGCCGATATATATGATGCCAAGCTAAACAGCACCATTGAAAAAACGGCAGTCCGTGTTCAGGCAAGTGTGTTCAATGGTTGCTGCAAAGTATATGCCCCGCGCTACAGGCAAGGCACGCTCGCTTCTTTTTATGATAAAAATGGAACAGGTAACGGTGGTAAGGCACTGCAACTGGCGTATTCCGATATAAGGTCAGCGTTTCAGTACTATATCAAAAATTACAATAATGGCCGCCCGTTTATTATTGCCGGGCATAGCCAGGGCACACTTATGGCGTACAAACTTTTACAGGAATTTGTTGATACCACCTCTTTAAGAAAGCAACTGGTATGCGCTTACCTCGTCGGTTTTCATATTCAGAAAGATTTCTTTAAAAACTTAAAAGCCTCTGATTCGGCTGCTCAAACCGGATGTTACATTACATGGAATACCGTGGAGTGGGGCGGTGAGAAAAGTACGTTAAGCCGGTTTTTTTCAGGGGTCTGCACTAACCCTCTTACATGGAGGCAGGATACAGCTTATGCTGATGCGAAGCTTAATTTAGGCAGTGTTAATTACTCGTTTAAAAAAATTGATGAACATGAAGTGGGTGCGGCCATCCGCGGCGGGGTACTTACTGTAAGTCCGCCTACAGATGGCGGCTACAGGACATTCCGCACAGGATACCATATTTACGATTATAACTTTTTTTACATGAATATTCGTAAGAATGTGCAGCAACGGGTAGATGCCTACTTCAAATCAAGCCGATGAATACTCCTTTTTCCTACCTTAGCCACCTTATTAAGTAGTTAACATTGTAAAGGTTCTAAAAATTTTATCATGAAGAAGGCGTATTTGTTCCCTGGGCAAGGCTCGCAATTCAGAGGCATGGGAAAAGATCTGTATGAAAGTTCACCCCTGGCCAAAGAGTTATTTGAAAAAGGAAATTCTATTTTGGGATTCCGCATTACAGATATAATGTTTGATGGTACGGAAGAGGACCTGAAACAAACACGTGTAACCCAACCGGCCATTTTTTTGCATTCGGTTATTCTCGCTTCTATAAAGGCGGATAGTTTCAAACCCGATATGGTGGCAGGCCATTCCCTGGGTGAATTTTCAGCCCTTACGGCTGCCGGAGCCATCAGTTTTGAAGACGGATTGAAATTGGTTTACCAGCGTGCCATGGCTATGCAGAAAGCCTGTGAGGCAGTACCATCTACTATGGCAGCTGTACTCGCTTTGGAGGATAGTAAAGTGGAAGAGATATGCGCCTCTATAAAAGATGAAATAGTGGTTCCCGCCAACTATAATTGTCCCGGCCAATTGGTGATTTCCGGAAGCATACCCGGTGTTACAAGAGCTTGTGAATTGCTTAAAGCTGCGGGAGCAAAACGTGCACTGATACTTCCTGTGGGTGGTGCGTTCCACTCTCCGCTTATGGAGCCTGCAAGGGTGGAACTTTCCGCGGCAATTGAGTCAACTGCATTTAACAAACCTATATGTGCCGTTTATCAAAACGTAACAGCATCGCCGGAAACAGAGCCGGAAATAATAAAAGGCAACCTGATAGCCCAGTTAACTGCACCTGTCCGCTGGACACAGACCATTCAGCGCATGACAACAGACGGGGCGATCCAATACTTTGAAGTGGGCCCGGGTAAGGTATTGCAGGGGCTGGTGAAGAAGATCTCTCCGGAGGTGGAAGCTATTAGTATTTAAAGATAGGTATGAAAAAAATAAAATTTGTCGTTGCAATTATATTTCTCTTTAGTGTAGCAGCCAGGGCGCAGTTTTTTAACGCCATAGGCTTGGCTGCAGGAATAAGTTATGGAAAAGAAGGCTGGAGCCAGGACCAATGGGCCACACAGGAACAATACCTGCTTAAGTTTAACGCAGCCGTTCTGGCAGAGTTTTTTGAAGATCCGGTTTATAAATGGAGGTCTGAAATAATGTACAATCAATTGGGAACAAAGGAACTTGTGAATGAAGGTAAATTTGTGAATGGAACCACATACATATCCTTCAATAATTACCTGAAATACCAACATGAGTTCTTTAAATTCATTCCTTACCTACTCATAGGCCCAAGGGTTGCGTACCTCTTTCAAAGAAGCCCCCAGATCTTTGGCGATGTAATAGGAGGTATGTACACAATACACGTTTCTGCTGCGGCAGGTATAGGCGCGGAATTAGTTAGCTACAGCCGGTTCAAACCATTCATCGAGTTCTTTTATAATCATGATATAATGCCTTCTTTTATTGGTAATACAGGGTCGATAGCCCCGCTTGGCAATCCTCTATACCACACAGTACTTTCTGAAACCATCATGGCACACGATTATGAATTGAGGATTGGAATTAAATACCACATCAAAGGCCAGTCTAAATGCCCTGCTGTTATTAATCCTGCCGGTAACCCTGCAGGCGCTGAATGATCAGGCTTTAATAAGTTTCTCTAACGTTGAAATTATTTTTTCAGTAGCTCCCTTACCGCTTAATATATAGGCTGCACCCGATTGTCCGCAACTTAGCCTATATGCCTCATCCGTCCATAATTTTGTAACGCATCTATCTAATTCTTCCTGCGAAGAAACAGAGAACCCCGCGCTTCTTTTTATCAGTTCGCCAGCCTCAATAAATTTAGCATGAGTTGGCCCAAAAAGAACAGGAATGCCATAAACTGCAGCCTCGGGAAGATTGTGTATTCCCTTCCCAAATCCGCCGCCAACATAAGCTAAATCGGCATAGCGGTACAAAAAGGAAAGCATTCCAATTTTATCAAGTACCATAATATTTTTACGGGAAATGGTATCTTCCTTTGCCTCGGAATACCTGATTGATTCATGGTATTTATTTTGTATGCTTTTTATTCTTGCATCGTTCACATCATGCGGCACTATAAGTAACTTTATTTTTTGTCCCGCCTGAATTAGTTTTTCAAATACCGGGAAAATTATTTTCTCGTCATCTTCCCAGGTACTGCCGCATATCCAGAGGTATTCACCGTCTTTAAATTTCTCAATAAGAGAATCGGAAAAAGGTTGTTGCGAGATATTAATTACCCTGTCGAAACGAGTATCTCCGCATACTATCACGTTGGTAATTCCAAATTTTTTAAGGAGCTTTTCTGAGCCTTCATCCTGAACAAATAGTGTATTATAAAAATGCAGCGATTTCCTGAACCAGGCTCCCGTGCTTTTAAAAAAGTACTGGTCTTCCCTGAACTTTGCCGAGACTATAAATGAAGGGATATTTTTAGTTTTTAATTCATTCAGGTAATTGAACCAAAACTCATATTTTATAAAAATAGCCAGCGATGGCTTTACTATTCCGATAAATCGTTTTGCATTGGAGGGAGTATCAAGTGGCAAATAAAAAATATAATCAGCTTCTTTATAATCTTTACGGGCTTCGTATCCCGATGGAGAAAAGAAGGTGAGAAGTATTCTGTAGTCGGGAAATTTTTTACGGAAGGCTTCAATAACGGGCCTGCCCTGTTCAAACTCTCCGAGTGATGCACAATGAAACCATGCCAATGGCTGACTGGAGCCTTTAATTATCGCCTCTAATTTTGAAAATATATTTTTTCGGCCGGACTTCCACTTGCCTGCCTTTTCATTAAAAAGACCTGCTATTAAAATAGCAAATCCATAAAGCCGTATTCCTAAATTATAGAAACCCCTCATACTATTTTTTGAGGTTGAACTGTCCATATTTTACAAGCAGGAAATACGTTACCAAGGGTTGGTTTTTTATCAAAGATACCATAAAGCGCCGAACCGCTACCCGTCATGGAAGCATAAAGAGCGCCTTCAGCATATAATTTGTTTTTGATTTCTGCCAGTTGCGGGTAGTTTTTAAAAATAGGTCCTTCAAAATCATTAACTATATGTTCCTTCCATAAACCAACGGGAGTCTGTGTCGCTATTTCCGCAATGCTTTCCGGTTTTTTAGTTGGTGTTATCAGGTTGTAAGCATTTTTAGTATCGATATGTATTTCCGGATAAATTACAGAAATGTAATAGTTGCTCAAATCTATTTGGATGGAATTAATCTTATCTCCTTTTCCTGTTATAAGTGCAGGTTTATTTTCAATAAAGAAAGTGCAATCGCTCCCAATTCTTGAGGCATAGGTTTTTAACTGGTCTTTATTTAATTTTAGTTTAAACAGATCATTCAGCATCAATATAAAAAAGGCTGCATCAGCAGAACCTCCGCCTAATCCCGCGCCCATAGGTATTTTTTTCAGCAACCAAACATTCACTGATGGCAGCTTGTATTTTTCATTTAGTAAATGATACGCTTTGGTACATAAATTTGTGTCTGTTGGGCCTGATACCGGCAATCCGGCAATGGTCAAATGTATATTTCCATATCCTTCTGTTGGTATAACTTCCAGCGCATCGCACCAATTTACAGGGTAGAA
>DATHNK010000391.1:0-2769 GCA_035486075.1 Bacteroidia bacterium | reverse complement strand
GAAAAAGCAATCTCTTTGCCATACGGAGCGAATTGAAAAGTTTCGAAATTACATGTCCGACCTGTCTTTGCAGATTGAGTTATTCGTCCGAAAAAACAAATGGAAAGGAACGGACACTTTCTATTATTGCTTTTCCCATTTTCAACTCTTTTTTCTGTTCTTAGGGTCTTTTTTAAAGTTGAAATTGTTATTTCTTATCTGCTTAATTAGTATCTTTAATTCTTCAAAATCCTAAATGAAAAATGACGTCACAAATTATAGGAATATTATTGCTTATGTTTAATTGTACCAACCGGGATACAATAGTTGACAAAAGTAAATTATTGGGAGTTGATTACCGGCTATTTCAAGATACACCCGCTTGGGAATTGGCAAAAGCGGTTCGGGATGGAGACACAGACAAAATTAAATTTGACGTAAGCAAAAATAAAACCCTGCTCAGTTTCAGAGAGCCACGCTTGGGCCATCCATTACTTGAGATGGCGGTAATGAATAAAAACTATCCATCGGTCAAAATGCTACTGGAATTAGGCGCAGATCCAAATATGCAAGACCTTGACCTTGGGGAATCGCCGTTAATGGCAGCGGCAAATATTGGCATAGGTACTGTTGGGTCAGATGTAAGATTTTTAAAGTTGTTGCTACAATATGGAGGCGATCCTAATCTAGAGGAAAACGGGCCGCAAAAGCAAGGGGGTAAACGTACGCCGTTACTAATTGCATGTAGTGGAGGCAACTTAGATTATGTTAAAACATTAGTCAATGCAGGAGCCAAAATTAATGCAGTTAATGAATACGACATGAGCCCCTTAAGTGAAGCCATGATTTATGTTGCCGAAAATAATCCTGATATCGTTATTTATTTGCTACAAAAAGGAGTTGACTTTAAGAGACCGCTTTATAAAACGGTTCCAGAAGGCGAAAATAAATACATAACAGATGCTTTAAGAGAATGGCGTTTTGACCTTGGATCTAATGACTATAAAAAGAAAATGCAAATAGTAGCCTTTTTAAAAAAGAACGGAATGGATTACTGGAAAACAAAGATCCCCGAACAGTTCCTTGATCTTTATCCCAAAGCATATTTGGAAAAATATTAGTTAAAAGCCGGATGTTATTGCTTCTTCCCATTCTCCACACTTTTAACCTCATCCTTGCGGTCTTTTTCAAAGTTTTACTTTGCCCTTACGGTGATGTTATGATAGTGAATTAACTTTGCACAGTTAAGATAAAAGCTATGAAAGTTGAAATATGGTCGGATATGATGTGCCCGTTTTGTTATATCGGCAAACGCAGGTTTGAGGATGCTTTACAGCATTTTGAACATAAAGATGAGGTAGAAATTGAATGGAAGAGCTTTCAGCTTAACCCGGATATGAAAACTGATCCCAACACAAACATTGACCAATACCTTGCGGATGTAAAAGGTTTTACAATTGACCATGCCCGGCAACTGAATGCACATGTAACCCAAATGGCTGCCGAGGCTGGATTAACTTATAATTTCGACAAAGCCGTTGTTGCCAATAGCTTTAATGCGCATAGGTACAGCCATCTTGCCAAAAAACATGGTTTGGGCATTGAAGCCGAAGAGCAATTATTTAAAGCATATTTTACCGATGGCAAAAATATTGACGATACAGATACCCTTATCCAATTAGGGGTTGAATTAGGGCTTGGCGCTAATGAGGTTAAACAAACGCTTGAAAGCGATGTTTTTGCCGACGAAGTAAAACATGATATAACCGAAGCCCAATACCTCGGTATTCAGGGCGTGCCATTTTTTGTATTGAATAATAAATATGGCATATCAGGCGCGCAGGCTGTGCCGGTATTTGAGCAGACCCTTCAAAAAGCTTTTGACGAGTGGCAAAAAGAAAATCCAAAACCCAAACTTGAAATTATTGAAGGTGAAAGCTGCGGGCCGGACGGGGATTGCTGATAGGTTTACACATTGTTATAACTTTTAACATGAAATCAAAGTTAATAAAAATAGGAAACGCCAAAGGGATTATCCTTCGACAGAATTTTTTAGAAGAATGTGCCATTGAAGATGAGGTTAACATTGAAGTAAAAGATAATCGCATTATTATCAGTGCGCCAGGCAATTTTAAACGTAAGGGATGGGAAAAAGCTTTTAAAGAGATGGCTGCAAATGGTGATGACCAGTTAATCATCCCGGATACCTTTAAAGACGAAGAAATCGTAGGCTGGACATTCGATACCTAACTCATTATCTTATTTGATTTTTAAACAAATTTCTTTATTTTTGTCTAATCCCAGCTTAGTGTACTAATAACACTAAGCAATTAGATAGATTAGAATGGATACAACAATACAACCAATAACCATCCATAGAACAACGCTCCGCATTGCGGTTGGCAGCATGTTTTTTATGGCGGGCTTGTGTTTTGCCAGTTGGACATCACGAATTGTAACCATACAGCATACAATGGGCCTTTCGTATACGGCTTTGGGGGCGGTCCTGTTTTCACTACCAGTTGGCCTGATGTGCTCACTACCTTTTTCGGGTTGGATTATCACAAAAATAGGGAGTAGAAATTTGCTGCTCGGGGCAATAGCTGTTTATGGCTTTGCGCTGGTAAGCTTAGGATTGGCGCAGAACACATTTCAATTAATTATCTGCCTGTTTTGCTATGGGTTTGCAGGCAATACGGCCAATATTTCAGTAAACACACAGGCTATAGCGACCGAAGGTCAATATAAGCGCCCCATTATGGCTTCATTTCACGGCTTATGGAGCCTGGG
>DATHNK010000390.1:0-2337 GCA_035486075.1 Bacteroidia bacterium | reverse complement strand
ATATTGAAAGTCATATCCGTAGGTTTGCCGGTAAAGGTATCTTTAGAGGTAATTATTCCCGAATTAAAAGCATATCCTTTTTTTGTAACCGTTGCAACATATTGCTGGTTTTGAGACACATTAACAACAGCTGCATAAGAGGCATTCACTGTATCGCTGATTATAGCAGCCGTTTTATGGGTTTTGGCATCGCGGATAGTTATAGTCGCCCCGGTGATAGCATTTCCGGCATCATCGGTAATTTTTCCTGTAAGAAGTGCCACTTTTTCAGGACGGGCTTCTTTATAAAGGTCAAATTGGTATATATCATAACCGCCCATATTTTCACCATTGGTCCGATCGGGGTCGTTGGAACAGAAATAGCCAGTTTTGCCATCGGTACTAACAAAAAATCCAACTTCATCCTGGTTAGAGTTTATGGGATAGCCAATATTTTTAGGTTCGCTCCATTTACCGGCTGTATCCTGGCGGGAATAAAAAATATCAAAGCCACCTACTCCTGGCCAACCATCCGATGAAAAATAAAGTGTATGGCTATCGGTATGTATAAAAGGGCTTTTTTCATTTCCGGCGGTATTTATTCCGGGGCCCAGGTTTATTGCCGATCCCCAATCTCCCGATGCCTGGTCTTTAATGGTTTTATAAAGGTCGCATTTGCCCATTCCACCCGGGCGGTTGCTCGCAAAGTAAAGGGTTACTCCATCCGAAGATATACTGGGTTGGCTGTTCCATGCCGAGGGATCATTCACTTGCTGACCCATGTTTTTAATATCTCCCCATTGCCCGTTTGCAAAGTCGCTGTAATAAAGCTGGAAGCTGGTTCCTCCATCGGCTGAAGGTTTGCCAATGGTAAAATATAGGTGCTTGTTATCAATGGTAATTGTAGGGCCGCCTTCGTTCATTCCGCGGTTAAAAGGGGGTGCCATGGGTATTCCTGCATCAAAAGTTCCATCGTCCTGGCGGTGGCTCACCATAAAATATTCCTTCATACTTTCTTCGGACTGGGTAGATGAGAACCTATCCTTAACGGGCATACGGCGTGTGAAATAAGCCTCCTGGTTATCGGGAGAAATAATGGCAAGATATTCGTTGTAAGAAGTACATAACCCTTTCACCATGTGCGGATCGAAAGGCACCTTATTGGTCAAAATATTGAAATAGAATTTAGCCTCTTTAAGTTTTTGTTTGGCATCATATAAATAGCCATCATAATCTTTGTTAAATTTCTTTGGATCCTCATCTTTATAATCAACATATTTTTGGAGATACTTAATGGCTTCATCATAAGCATTAGCCTCGAAAGCACTAATGCCCACATAATAATAAGGGTCGGAATGATAATGCGGGCAGGCATTAATAACCTTCAGGAAATATGGAACGGTAGGATCCAATACTGTTTTGTTCAAGTAGGCGGTTTTAGCAATTTCTTCCCCCATAGCAAAGTTAGCGGCCACATAATCGGGTTCCAGATCGAGGGCTTGTTTCAGGAAGGTCATGCGTTCCTCTTTTTGGTATTTTTTCTTGTCGGTGCCTTTGGTGTAAAGGTCAACGGCTTTTTGGTTGTCCATAACCTGATTACAGTTGGTATCATTCGGGTTAGGCCCCGGAGCCGGATTAGACTGGGCAAAAGCCCCACACGCCAATAGGCATAGGAACACAAACAGGGTATTTTTTAAAGATGACAGGCGTGGCATGGAATAGGTAACGAACTTAATGACCCAAAATTATATATTTGGAATGAGAGTAATGAATGGAGTGGAAAAAGAAATGAACAGGGGGGAGAATTATAACTATCTTTGATTTATATAAGTATTGCAGTGCAACAAAGAATTTATATTGATACTTCAGTAGTAGGTGGATATTTCGACGAGGAGTTTAAAGAAGCTACTATTGAACTCTTTAAACGATTGGAAAAGAATGAGGTAATTTTTGTGGTTTCCGATTTAATGGAAACCGAACTTATTGAAGCCCCAAAACATATTAGAGAACTACTATACAACTATTCGGCTGAAAAGTTTGAACGGGTTGCATTGAACGAAGAGGCGATTAAGTTAGCGGATGAATACATTACCGAGAATGTGGTTGGCAGAACCAGTATAGAAGATTGCAGGCATATTGCTATTGCCACAATTAGCAAAGTGGATGTTTTGGCAAGTTGGAATTTTAAACATATTGTAAATCTCAGTAGAATTAAAGGATATAATTCCGTAAATTTGCGCTTGGGTTTTCAAATGATTGAAATAAGAAGTCCTAAAGACTTAATAAATTATGGAAACGAATAAAAAAGAAAAGAGTTTTGATGCTGTGAAAATGATGCGTGAAATCCGCGATAAAATA
>DATHNK010000389.1:0-8186 GCA_035486075.1 Bacteroidia bacterium | reverse complement strand
AGCAGGCAAAGAAGTGGAAACTCCCTTGCAACGGTTGGCGCAAGTTGCCCGTGCTACAGGTATCCACCTGATTATTGCTACTCAACGGCCTTCGGTTAATATCATTACCGGAACTATTAAAGCTAACTTTCCGGCTCGTATAGCTTTTAAGGTGACTTCGAAAATAGATTCCCGGACTATCCTGGATACTGGGGGAGCTGACCAGCTAATTGGCAAAGGCGATATGCTCATTTCCAATGGCAGCGATTTAGTCCGGTTGCAATGCGCGTTGGTTGGCACCAAAGAGGTGGAAGATATATGCGAATACATAGGTTCTCAGCAAGGCTATGCAAGTGCTTTTGCATTGCCGGAATATGTGGAAGAAGGGGGAGATAGTAGTGCTGGTGAAATTTCAGCAGAAGATAAAGATACACTGTTTGACCAATGTGCAAGGATAGTTGTTGAAACCCAACAGGGCTCTGCTTCATTATTGCAACGCAGGTTAAAAATTGGCTATAACCGTGCCGGCCGGATAGTAGATCAGTTACAATCTGCCGGTATCATAGGCCCATTCGAGGGTAGCAAAGCGCGTGAGGTGCTTATTAAGGATATGATGTCATTGGAGCAAAAGCTAAAGGATCTAAGTCCTGATAATTTTCAGGAATAGTAGGAGTCTGGCTGGCAGTCCGATCCGGACAGGCAGTTAAAAAGAAGTGTGTATACTGTGTTTGTTCGTCATTGCGAGGCTTTGCGAAGCAATCTTACCAATTTGGACATCTCAATTAAATGAGATTGCTTCGCAAAGCCTCGCAATAACGTGATGTCTTCAAAAATAACGGCTTATATCGGCTTATTTTGTCCAAAATGGCTGCCTTTACTTAATGAACTTTAAAACTTTATAACCTCACTACACGTGCAGCGTCCCCTTCTTAGCCAGTAATTCTTCAGGAGTTTCTTTGTTGTTGATATCAACAATACAACAGTCAACAGGGCATACAGAAGCGCACTGAGGTTCATCGTGGAAGCCTACACACTCAGTACATTTGTCACCAACAATATAATATCTGTCTAATTCAACCGGAGATTGAGGGGCATCGGCATCAGTGGCTAATCCGCTCTTGCCTTTAAATGCGCCTTTAAGCGTAGTTCCGTCAGAAAAGCGCCATTCATTGCCGCCTTCATAAATAGCATTATTAGGACATTCGGGTTCGCAGGCCCCGCAATTGATACATTCGTCGGTTATTCGTAATGACATAGGTTATTCAAATAAGGATACAAAGATAGGAAAAAGAAGTCGGATGCCCGACCTGCAAATAAAATAATGGTATCTTTAAATCCTAATCCAAGTAAGTTAATTTTAACCATTTTGCTATGAAAAATCTATTCATTTTAAGTGCTCTTGTTTTCGTTGGTTGTACGCAACATAGAAGTAAAAACACCGATAACTACCAACCCCAACCGACAGTTTATGCCAGTTCAAAGGGAGATAGAATAGTATTTCTTGATGATTATTACTTGGCGTTTCTTAAAGGGGTAAGAGCGGGCAACAAAAATACGGATAGCTTATACAGAGCTGTTATTCAGAACCCGATAATGAGCGCCTATTTCACAAAAAGCGAATACTCGGGCCTTGTGAAAATGGGATTCTATTACCCTATTCAGGATACAACCGGGCTTGCTAACTATATTTCTTCTATTAAAAGCGGTGAAGGAAAAATAGAGCAATTAATTACTAAGGCGCTTTCTGATGCAAATAAAATTCTCAAAAATGATAGTATCACAGTATATGTGGAACCATCTAATATTTACATGAGATCAATGATTCAAAAAATGGAAGGAATCACGGCGGTAACGGCTGGCAGCAAGCAGATAGTAATAACAGTAGATACAAATGTTAGCGGCTGGGGTGAGATGCTTAAATATACCATTGCCCATGAATTTAACCATACCTACTGGACTGTAAAGAACTTCAGTAAAATGGACAAATTTACTTTACTCAACTACCTGGTTTTTGAAGGCCGGGCAGATTCCTATGCTCATCTAATTTATCCTGACTTTAAATGCCCTTGGACAGCAGCACTAATGGAAAATGAAAAAACAGATCTATGGAATAAAATAAAGCCAGATCTGCAAAGTGAAGATGAAATGTTGGAGCGGGGAGTTATGTTTGGCTCGAATACATACCCGATTTGGGGTGGATATACGCTTGGTTATAGCATAGTCCAATCCGCCCTAAAGAACCACCCTGAATTGAAACCGGAAGAATGGGCCAGTATGGACCCTCAGAAGATTTTGGAAATGAGTGATTATAAATAGGTGCTTCAAGACTACTGTCGCCCGAAATACTAAGACCTTCAACTATACTATTCTTATTCATTTTTAGTTAAAGGTAACCTATATGAAAACCTTATTCCCTCTTTTATTAATATCTCTGTTGTTTGGTTGCAAACAACCCGTAAAGCAGAACATTGTTAATGAAAAGCCTCAATCTCCAAAAGACATTGTTTATATAACATCTAAAAGTGATAGAATAATTTTTACAGATAATTTCTACACTCCGTATTTAAAAGCTTTGAGAACTGGAATTAAAAATAGAGATAGTTTATATAGGAATATAATTTATAGGTCTGTTTCAGAAAGGGAATTTAGGCACCTTATTGGTGGATCATATCGTGTTGTGACAGACACAGCATTTCTTGTTAATTATATATCTTCTTCAAAAGGTAGCCAGGAAAAAGTAAAGGAACTAATTGCTTTGGCTCTGCATGATGCCAATAAAATTCTAAAAAATGATAGTAATACTTTTTTTGTTAATTCATTTGTTAAATACCCCAAAATTGAGAAAATGGGTGGAGTTGATATATTTTCTTTGGGAGGAAATATGCAGATGAACTTTAATATTGACACTACAGTTGGTAATTGGAAAGAGATGCTTAAATACTGTGTTGCCCGCGATTACTTTCTTTCTTATTGGATAAAAAGGAAATCGAATAAATATCCTAAATGCTTATTAGATTTTTTGATACTTAATGGAAGCGCAGATTTCTTTGCCAATTTAATATATCCAGGGGTAAAATGCCCTTGGACGGATGCTTTGAAAACAAATAATGAGGCGCGTTTATGGCGCAAAATAAAACCCGATTTACAAAGCGAAGAGGCCAGGCTCCCCTACGAAATCATTGATGGCTACACTCCCAATCCTTTACTCCGAGGGTATATTCCCTATCCTTTGTGGGGTGGTTATACATTAGGCTACCATATCGTCCAATCCGCCTTAAAGAACCATCCTGAATTAACCCCTGAACAATGGACCAATCTTTCTCCTGAAAAGATATTGGAAATGAGTGATTATAAATAGAACTTCCGACTAGAACTTCGCCACTATAGGCATCCTCCTACCTACACCAAATGCCTTTGGGGATATTCGCAATATGGGTGCAAATTGGTGGCGTTTAAATTCTGAATTGTTGACCAGGTCAACCACTTTTTCCACCAATTCTTTATTAGCGCTTTGTGCCACCACCGAAGCTTTACGCGAAGTGCGGTTTACTTTAATTTCCGAAACTGATTTGTGCATTTCGATATACTGGAATAGGATTTGGTCAAGTATATCATATTCCGGAAGGCTATCGGAATCTTTTTGGTTGTTCCTGAGTTCAGCAGTGGGGGCTTTCTTTAATATGTTTTCAGGAATAAGTCCAGGTGTAAGTTCATTTACATATTCTGCAATTCTATATACCTGTGTTTTGTACAAATCCCCCAATACTGATAAAGCTCCGCCCATATCGCCATAAAGTGTTCCATACCCAACGGCAAGTTCACTTTTATTGGAAGTGTTCAGCATCAACGCGCCTGTTTTATTAGAAACAGCCATAATAAGCAATCCTCGCATACGAGCCTGTATGTTCTCTTCTGTTATATCCGGCTTTAATCCTTTAAATGCATCTGTCAATGATTCATTAATGGCGGTAACTCCCGGTTCTATTGATACGGTTTGATAAGGACTATCCGTATTTTTCAACATTTGCATAGCATCCTTCATCGTTTCAGCAGAACTGAATTTGGAAGGAAGTACTACGCTCATCACATTTTCTTTCCCCAATGCCTCTATAGCTAAAACCAGTACCAGCGAAGAGTCAATTCCACCGCTTAATCCAATCACAGCTTTTTTTACATTGCTTTTATGGAAGTAATCACGGATTCCCAATACCAATGCATTATACACAGATTCTGTAATTCGTTTGTCATCACCCGAATTTGAACAATACCATACGTCATCGCGAGGTACGAAGCGATCTCTGTCTGAAAAATTTTGGACTAGAGATTGCTTCGCTTTGCTCGCAATGACGAACACTTTCTTTTTATCTTTAACTTCAAACACCTGCAAATCCTCTTTAAAAGAAGCCAGTTGATATAGTACTTCTCCTTTTTTATTTACCACAAAGGAATTGCCATCAAATGTAAGGTCAGTGTTGGTGCCAATATTGTTCAGGTAAAACAAAGGGGTTTTGTAGTATTTGGCAACAGCACAGGCTATATTCACGCGGTCATCCCAATGCGTATAAGAAAATGGAGATGCTGAAATATTAATAATAAAATCAGCCTTTCCTGCTTTCATTTCCTTTAACGGGAAACGGTGGTGATTATAACGCCCTTCCTTGGTTGGTATTTGATTCCAGATATCCTCACAAATAGTGACAGCAATTTTGTTGCCTTTATAAGAAATTAATTTATTTTCTTTAGACGGCTCAAAATACCTGTATTCATCAAACACATCATAAAAAGGTAGAAGTGTTTTATGGGTTATGCTTTTTACTTTTCCATCTGCCATAAAATAGGCAGAATTGTAAACAGGATTACCTTTTTTAGCAGTATTAACGGAAGGGCCCCCGACAATAGCCGCTATGCCTTTACATTCTTTGGCAATAGCCACTGCCGCTTTTTCACATTTTCCCACAAAACCATTTTGTAGAAGCAAATCTTTCGGGGGATAGCCGGAGATTGCCAATTCGGCAAATACTGCCAGTTCCGCACCTTTGGCTTTTGCCTCTTTTATACCATTTTTAATTTTGGCAGCATTGCCTTCAATATTGCCAACATGATAATTAAGTTGTATAAGGGCTATTTTCATTCTTACTAGATAAGCCCCTTAGGGGTTGGGGCAAATTCCTTTCATCTTCATTCTTAAAAGAGCAGTCCGAGCATTAGTTCAATACCTTTTACGTTAACTCCGCTACTGCTTGTATTGTTCAGGTTTGTAAAGCAATTGTTATAAGTGATAGATGCCTGCAGGGCAGTGCTGCCGGCCAGTTCATATTCTGCGCCAAGCCCGATTACAAGGGACACTCGGAAGAAATCTGTTTGGTCGGAAATATTTACGTTATTAGCAGAATAGGAGCTATTATAATAAAACCCGCGCACTGGCGCCAAATTTATTACAGAGCTATAGTCGTCAGTTGCTTTCAGCCTGAATCCAAAATCAAGGCCAACGACACCGTAAAAGCGGAATTTTCCGAATGGGCTTGTTTTAAGTTTTAACTCAAAGGGTATTTGCAGGTATTGAACCGTTTCGTTATGTGTAACTGTTGAATCGAGGGTGGTTTGACTTGGATTTGAATTTGTGTTAATATACTTAGCTCCAATATTTTGCACTTCGAACCCCATAAGAAATCCATAATTCCGTGTGAAATAAAATTCAAGGTTAGCGCCATAACCATAACCAAAAGAGGTTCCATTGGAGGTGTTATTGGAAGTGGTCGGGCTTGTCCAGTATATCCCCGGAGTAAAATTCAAACCGAAATGAAAATAACGGGCACCCCACTCATCCGGCATATTTGCTTCATAGGAAGATGGAGGTGGGGGAGGAGCTCCATAAGGGCTCATTTGCGCCATAGCTGAAACTGTAATAAGACAAAAAAACAGAATTGCTTTTATTTTCATTGCAGCGAATAGCTAATTTTGCAAGGCGTTATTAATTTTGATGTGCAAATTTAGCAAATGGTTTATTCAATCGAGAAAATAAAGCTTCTTACAATGGCGCTTAAGGGCGACAAGAAGCTATTTAAGCAACTTATGGAAGAAGCGCCTGAATTCGCTGCCGTAGGGTCAGCCCTGGTGGGGAGCCCCCAAGCCATGAAATGGCTCATAAAAAATGAAAAGACACTGGCTATTTTTGTAGATTCAGTTCATGGCAATAAAAGCGCATTGCAGTTATTAATGAAAGAAAAGCAATATGAATTAGCCGCTGTTTCCAATATGCTGAATGATGATGGTGAGGCGGAACTGTGGCTTGAACACCATGGTCTTAGGGACTACCTGTACTTTGCTGCAGCCATACAAATAGCTTTGGATTTGGAAGAGAAGCATAACCTGGGAGGATATTTTACACTCTATGGATAGTTTATTTAAACTGCAAGTTTTTTTGCAGTGAAGACCCTTACGGGATACCAGGAAGCAAGGAAGCCAATCACCAGTACACAGGCTAAAATCATGGTGTAATCTGAAAGCTGTAAGGAAACAGGATACGCATCTACCACAAAATTTCCGGTCATTGGCACTACTTTGAATTTGATCTGTATCAGGCAAATAATAGTACCTAGAACGAGGCCTATGGCTGCACCCAGGACTGTGATCAATACGCCTTCATACATAAATACTTTTTGAATGGATTTCATTTCCGCTCCCATATTATGCAGGATTTGAATGTCTTTTTGCTTGTCAATTATAAGCATGGAAAGGGAGCCAACAATATTGAATGTGGCTATAACCAGTACAAAAGCCAGTATTAAAAAAGTCAAAAGCTTTTCTGTTTTCAGAGTTTTGAAGAGGAGTTCGTTCTGTTCAAAACGGTCTTTTACTTTATAATTATCACCCAATATGGATTTTAGTTGCTCTTTTACCATAGCTGATGCGTTAGGGTCTGTCAAACCCAGTTCTACCGATGTTACAGACTTATCTGTATAATCGAATAATTGCCTGGCAAAATCTACAGAAACAATAACATAGCGGCTGTCGAAATCATCGTTAATAGAGAATATACCGGAACGGAAGAGGTATTTCTGAGTTATGGCAGCATCGGGAGTTGCACCGCTGTTTTCCAGCCCTCTTTTCGGCGCATAGCAGGTTATAGAACTGAAATGATTGTCGGAGGAATTTACCCCCAGTTTATCGGCAATTCCAATACCAAATTCTCCATAAAAATCCTCCCCATTTTGAAGATAATACTTGCCTTCTCTAATTAGAGTATCGAATTTTGTCATGGAGGCAAAGTCACTGCCAACTCCTTTTAAGTAAGCAATTGTTTGGCGGTCTCCATATTTTAATAAGGCTTTATCCTGAACGGTTTCATCGAAATATTTTACTCCTTTCAGATGGCGCACACTGTCAAAAACGGGGCCTGTAGGGATGAATGTTTTGCCTTTAACGGCTGTAATTTCAATATCGGCACCGAATGAATTGTAAAGCGATTTTACTAAGTCCGAAATCCCATTGAATGCCGATAGAACAATAATGAGCGCCATAGTGCTAATGGCAATTCCGCCCAAAGCCACGCCGGAAATAATGTTTATGGCATTATGCGACTTTTTGGAAACAAGGTAGCGTTTGGCTATAAAGAGGGAGAGGTTCATTGTTACAAAAGTAGGGAACTTTTAATAGAATATGGTGATTGTCATCCTGAGCGCAGCGAAGGATCTCTGTAATTGAGATTCTTTACTACGTTCAGAATGACAAAGTCATTTGGTTATTTCCAGGCCTTCACAATAAGGCCAGTACCTGTTTTGTGAGTGCCATTCGTATCCATTGCGTTAAGGATAAGTGCAAATGGAAATGTTATGAGGTAATAAAACGGAAGAATAATGAGTAAAGCCTTGCTTAGCGAGAGCATCTTCATGGGGTATTTCATACTTAATACCCAGGAAATATGTCCGGGTTTGCCGTAGGAATAACCTGCTTCAATCTTTGTGAACCCTGCGGTTCTTAGTTTATCCTGTATCTCATTAATATTGTAGCCATTGCGGACGTGTTCGCCAATGAATGATTCACCGCTACCTTCCTCCACATCAGAACCTCCCTGGTCAGAAGGAGTGGAGATTAATAACATACCGTCTTTATGCAATGAAGCGTATATGTTTTTAAAAACTGTCACATCTTCCAGAATATGCTCCATTACATCTACGGATAAAGCTAGGTCATAAGAATCAGGATGA
>DATHNK010000388.1:0-4317 GCA_035486075.1 Bacteroidia bacterium | reverse complement strand
ATAATTTGGGGTTTCAGTATTTACACCAAAGCGTGTAAGTACAGCTGAACCGCCGCTATAACTTCCTCCCATAATTGCCATAATTCCAGTTTGCCCATAAAGCACATCATGCGCGGGTGTAGGGGTAAGCACTGAAAATGGGGTGTTGTAAGTAGTTTGGGCAATAAGGTTGTTGGAAAAGGATAACGTAGTGGCTAATAAAGTTATTGCCGATAATTTTTTGATTGCTTCCATAACATTTTTGTTTTTGATTAGTTTATAATTAGTAACTTCTTATGAACGGTTTGATTATTGAATTTTATTGAAAGAATATACATGCCTGAAGGTAAATTATTTCTGTTTAGTGTATAGTGGTTGGTTTTTGATTCTATACTCGGGATAACTTTCCCGCCTTCTATATCATATAAGGAAATAATGACAGGAGTATTTTCTTCATTTTCTGGAAAATACATATTACAGAAAGTGGTAAACGGATTAGGATAAATTAAAACTTTATTGTTACTAAAAACCGTTTCGATTCCTGTTAGCTGTCCAGGAAAAAATCTATAAATAGTGCTAGTATATGCTGTACTATCTAAACCCAATCCCATATAGCCCGTATCTCCTATACTAAATCCAGAACAAGCACCTCGGGATGGGTAGGGGAAGCGTGTTTCACTATTCCACGTATCTGACAAGGTATTGTATTGCCAAAATTTATTGTTATAGTAATTCGTGCTGTCTTGTCCTGTACCCACGAATATATATTTCCCAATTACAAAACCGCTGGTAGCATATATAGGGAAACCTGGATAAGTGATTTTTTGGGTCCATGCCTTAGTAGTTGTATCGTATTCCCACATATCATCATTTTTACCTGTAATACTGTCCTGTCCAAAGCATACGTAGCCTGAATCTCCAATTGAAAATCCTGATGAGGAAAACCTTGCAGTTCCGCCAAAATCAGCTATCCTAGTCCACGAATTTGTTGAGGTATCATAGCACCAGAAATCTTTACAATAATCTTTATTATAATGGCTCCCTGTACCAACATATCCCTTGCCACCAATAGTAAAACCTACATCATACGCACGAGATGCTCCCGGAAAATTTGCTTTTTGAGTCCAAGTATCGTTCAATGCATCGTACCTCCAACATTCGGTTAAGTAACCAATATTGGTATCTTGTCCTGTAACTACATAAGCATAATTTCCTATTACAAAAGTTGCTGGGCATACTCTTGCTAAACCCGGGAAATTGGCCTTTCGTGTCCAAGAATTAGTAGAAGGGTCAAATTGATAGAAATCCTTATAATATGTTGTATGATTAATCCCTAAGCCCATATAACCGTAATTTCCAATTGAGAAACTAATACCGGCATATCTTGGCGGCCCAGGCAAAGAAGCACGTGGTGTCCAAGTGCCTTGTGAGAAGGCTATGAGCGAAGAGCTAAGAACTAAGAGAGTGAGGAGAAGTTTTTTCATGTATAGAGTCATTTAACAAAACAAATGTAATATTTAAATTGTTATAAGGAAATAAATCTGCTTTAATCTTTTATTAACAATGTATAAATTAAACGGGTAGTATAAAATACCACTAATTCGGTCCCACTCTTTAATGGTATTTTTCTAAAATAATCGTTCAATTAACAGTAATAACAGTGGGGTATAGTGTAAATATTTGACATCTTCCCAAAGTTTAATGACTTTTATATTTGCCTGTCGGGCTCCGACTGTCAGTCCGGCCCGGACAAAAGTCAATGACTTTTTCAGAACATACTTTTCTGTGTATTAATTTTAAGGTATGGAAAACTACAGCATCTATAAAACTTGTCATAGTGAATTTACCAATCAGAAGTTAAATAATAGTAATGTTTGCTATATACTACTGTTAATTCACTGTTATTTACAGTCGCTAAAATTGCAAAGGCTTATTAATCAATATCTTGTTTGGCGCTTTATTCCTGTAGTCACTGTAATTTTACTGTATAAATACTGTAATTATATTGGAAATACAGTGGTAATGCTCTGTTATTGCCCAAAATTAGTTTTATACCAATTAGTAAAACGTACTGCTTAATAAAATAAATGAAGGAATTAGAAATGAGAGGGCCAAACAAAAACCTACCTGGTAATAATAAATTTACCTGTATTGGTTTGTATCCCATACCCGGAAAGCCGGTAGAAATAGGCTCCGGGGGCAAGTCCGGTAACATCTATCAGAGCCTGTCCGGTATTGTTGGTAATGGTATAAGTACCAACCAGGTTTCCGGCAGCATCGGTAATTTTAAGCAAAGCAGGGAACCCTGTGACTCCGGTATAACTAACATTTATAGTTCCTTTTGCAGGGTTAGGATAAAGATGTATTGCGGTTGCAGATGTTGCAACAGGAGCGCCGAGCGTACTGTCAAGCGTATATTCCCAAAACTGGCTGAGGTCATTGCCATTGTGCGAACCGGTACCAATGTATCCATTGTTGCCTATGGTGAATGCAACTCCATCGGCCATTATATCACCGCCAAAGTTGGCAATGGGCGCCCAGGTGTCGGTTGCGGGGTTATATCTCCATCCATTAGCTGTGTAGCTGGTATCACTGATGCCTAAACAAACATAACCAAAGCTGTCAATAGCAAAGCCTGAGGCATTGCGCAAGGGCAGCCCAGGAATATCACTCACCCTTTTCCATGAATTGGTAGCCGGGGTATATTGCCAAAAGTCGCTCGAAGCATAGTTTGCCATATCGTTATCATCTCCCGTTCCTACATAAATAATGCCATTCACACAAAACCCTACCGCATTATTCCTTTGCCCACCGCCGAAGTCAGCAAGCTGGGTCCAGGTATGCCCGGGGATATAATATGACCACCAGTCGGAAAGATAGCCGGTATCATTGTCATTGCCTGTGCCGTAATATATGGTAGAATCGTTGGGATCCATTACTGCCACTGCAAAGTCGCGTGCCAACCCCGGAAAAGTATCTATTCTAAGCCAGGAATTTGAATCGGGATCATATCTCCAGATATCCCTGTAGAAGGTACCATTGCAAACGGCTCCACGGGTCTTATAGGGTCCATAACAACTGGCAGGTTCTTCACCGCCCAGCACATAACCGAATCCATTAAATGAAACACTTTTAGTGCCTATGCGTTTTCCGCCTGGGTATGATGCTACCTGAGTCCAGGCGTCAGATTGGCTGTTCCATGCCCACATGTCGGTAAAGTAGCCTCCCGTATCAGTTCCCGAAAGTATATATCCTGTATTCCCAATTGCAAAGCCACTGGCATCATCACGGCCACCACCGCCATAATTAGTTTTTTTAAGCCATGTATTCTGGGCCTTCAAGGTGATGAACGATGAAGTGAAAAGCAAGAAAAAAATCAGAAAAAGTAATCTTCTCATCTATAGCTTATATGTATAACAAAGCAAAGATAGCAATATTCCGGACAGATAAATAAATAGAGGTTCCGTAGCCTGGTATAAGCTGGTTTAACGGTCATTTATTTTCTTCAGCAGTTCATCGGAAAGGTTTATTCCCTTGGCTTTTATATCGTTTATGGAAGTGCCTTTATCAAGCAATATCCTAACATACTTAATTATTGCCTCCTGGTTGTTGGTATTTTGGGCGCATATAATAAGATTAAAATATCCCTGTGTATAATCGGGATTTGCCTCCACCGATTTTTCAAAGCATGCCTCAGCGTGAGTGTTATCTCCGTTTAAATTCAAGTAGCAAACTCCCATATTATTGTAGGCATTGTCATTCTTAGGGTTTATATGAACGGTGCTGTCCCAATTTATCAATGCATTTTTATAATCTTTATTCTGGAAATAAAGGAGTCCAAGATTAAAATAGGCTTCTTCCTTTTGCAGTTGTAATGCAATTTCGGTTCTGAATTGCTCTTCAGCCTCTTTAGGCATATTCTTTTTGGTATAAAGCATTCCAAAGTAATTATGTAAATGAGGAACAGCAATACCCTTCGTATTATTTTCCACGATCGTCAGCATTTTTTCCGCTTCATCCAGTTTACCCGTTTGTATCAGGTCGTTTGCCGAACCCAGGATGGCCCCTGCATTGGCAGGGTTGCGCAATGCGGCTGAATCCTGCAATATTTTGTTTACATCAAAACTCCTGGCAATATATAAAATGTAGTTTTCATCGCCTACTACAGCTCCGTTGAATGAAGCGATGCGAGTATACTGAATATTATTAATTAGTCTTTGTTCTCCGATTCCAAAATAATCGCCTGTAGTAATGAATAGAACGGAATCGGGCTGATGTGCTATAAAATTAGTGGTTCTGGCTAATAATACTTTAGGCTCAAACGACTCTTTGGCGGCG
>DATHNK010000387.1:0-2488 GCA_035486075.1 Bacteroidia bacterium | reverse complement strand
ATTCAGGTGCGAAAATGGAAACCAGTCGTTGGCAGATGAACTGGCCAGAAGGATATTGGAAAACAAGAACAACAGGATACTGTTGAATAACCCCGTAAAAAAAATTAAAATAAAAAGCGGAGGGGGTGGAGGAGTAGAAGTTTGGGATACATGGTCGCAGGAAGCGCATAAGGCCGATTACCTTATTTTAGCTATCCCGCCTACTACCTGGGATAACATAGATATATCGCCCAATATCCCTATGAAGGATTATGGCATTCAAATGGGGACCGCTGTAAAGTACTTGAGCAAAGTAAGGAACAGGTTCTGGATAAAGGCCCAGTTAGCCCCGAGCGGCGCGGGTGATAATGTGGGAATGTTTTGGGAAGGTACCGATAACCAAACCCTGAACGGGGAACAGGCTATTGAGCTTTCTGTGTTTGCTGGAGCCCAAAATGCCCTTGATGCCCTTAACAGTTCTTCGGTTTCCGGATTTTATACTTCGGAATTGGGTAAGATATACAGGGATTATTCTACCAATGTATATTCTGCAAGGTTTGAAGCCTGGCCGAAAAGAAAATGGACAAAAGCCGGATATTCATTCCCAAAAATGGGACAGGTGCTAACCATTTCAAAAAACCTGAGTGAGCCATTTCATGAAAGGCTTTATTTTGCCGGAGAACACACCTGCACTGCATTTTTCGGCTATATGGAAGGGGCTTTGCAATCGGGGATGCGGGTTGCGAAAAAGCTTTTGTAGAAGCGGTGGCGGCTAGGATTTAAAGTCAATATTGGAAGATATTTTAAAATGCAAGGAAAGCTCCACGGCGGAGAGTTTGAAGGGGAAGATGTAAGAAATTAGGCGGTGAATAGTCATGT
This sequence comes from Bacteroidia bacterium, assembly GCA_035486075.1. GTDB lineage: Bacteria > Bacteroidota > Bacteroidia > JABEUT01 > JABEUT01 > JABEUT01. The sequence continues at coordinate 1,630 of DATHNK010000387.1, read as the reverse complement.
TGAACTTGCTTCAGCATTCATGGATTATTTTATTGTTTAATAGGATTATACAATTTTTTTCTATATTTGAAGTTAATCAGATAAAATGAAAGCTATATTTAAAATATTGTTTATATTATTGTGGACAAATATTACTTTGATTGCCCAGCCTTCTTTGTCATTAGTTGGAACTTACCATGCATTTGGACCGACAACAAACGATATAGTAATTTCTTATTCCAAAAATTTGTCAAATAGTAATTATGATGTAGACTCTTTAACTGGATTCTTTGGTTCTGGAAACTATGGGTACTTTTATTTTAATATGCAACAAGATTCCATGTCGTTTGAATCTCCATGGGGATGTAGTATCTGGTATGCTGGGTATGCAATATATAGTTCTGACTTTGATACTATAAATCTATACTTCAACCAATATACACATAGTATGCAAACTAAGGTCTATGCATATCATTATGAATATGTCCGTATTTCAACCTCAATAGATAACCTTAATAATTCTACTAATCATTTATGTACATATCCAAGTCCTTGTCAAGATAACTTGAATTGTATTATACCAACTGTGATAAATAGTGATGATATCCATATTAGCATATATAATGAATTGGGCGAATTAATGGCTTTTAAAATTATAAATTCAAATATTTTCAGCAATAAGTTATCCATCAATACTTCTCAATTTAATCCGGGTGTTTATGTTATAGTAGTTTCAGATGGTTTTTCAAATTATGACGGGAAATTTATTAAGGAATAAAGGATATACATACTATAGTGTTACTTGTGATATCTGTGCGCAATCTCCTCCGCGATTTCATCTCCCTTTTTTATCCCAATGTCTGCATTACCTGTGGCGAAGGCCTTGCTGAGAAAGAAGAGTTTATTTGCACTTCTTGTTTTTATAAATTACCTAAAACGGACTTTGAGATTAACACAAAAAAGGCATTTCTATGAAGAAAGCCTTAGCCGTTATATAAAATAAAATGCACTATTTCCCCTCATGCCATAATGTATCGGCACTTAAGTCAATCTCTTCATTTTGCCATTCAATAAAATACCCCTTGTTACTCACTGTCTTAAAAACGGTTGTATCTTTCAATGGAGAAAATGCAGGTAGTTCGAGAAGTGGTTTAATATCAAATTTTTTTTCAACACCGCTCTCGAACTTTATAAGTAAAAGAAAGTCATCAGTGGGAGTTATGGATACGATGTTTCTCATTATTTAAGCAAAATTAGAAATAATATGTTTGCGATAACTACTAGTGATGTTCATTGCTATCTTTGAACCATGATTCGCCTCCTCAAAGATTTCATTTCCCTTTTTTATCCCAATGTCTGCATTACCTGCGGCGAAGGCCTTGCTGAGAAAGAGGAGTTTATTTGTACCTCCTGCTTTTATAAATTACCTAAAACAGATTATCACAACTTCCCTAACAATACTCTTTACAAAGCCTTTTATGGCCGTGCGGAGATACAAGCCGGGGCTGCCTTTTGTTATTATACAAAAGGCAGTGTTCTGCAAGATTTGGTGCATGAGGTAAAGTACAAAGGCAAAAAGGAATTAGGCGTCCGCCTAGGCGGATGGTATGGGCAGGAGTTAAAGGGTGTATCACCATTTTCAGAACTGGAT
>DATHNK010000386.1:0-2343 GCA_035486075.1 Bacteroidia bacterium | reverse complement strand
AAATGAACAAGGGTAGTATTGATATTTCATTGCCTTCCGGCGAACTTGTGCAGCTTGGCGATGGCGAAGGCAATATCCATGCCAACGTAAATGTTCTGGATAACCGCTTTTTTGAAAAATGTGTGCTGTACGGTGATATTGGCTTCGGAGAATCTTATACCGATGGATACTGGGAAACAGATAATATAACCAATGTAATAAAATGGTTTTTATTAAATATCGACTCCGCTCCTACTGTTTCCGGCAGCCGGATGAAAGCCGGTGTGGTGAATATTCTCAAACTGGTAAACCGCATCAAGCATAGTTTCAGAAAAAATGATCTGACCACCGCAAAGACCAACATTGCCGAGCATTACGACCTGAACAACGATTTCTTCAAATTGTTTCTCGACCCCAGCATGACCTACTCCAGCGCCTATTTTGAAAAAGAAGAAATGGAATTATCAAAGGCCCAGGTTGCCAAATATGAATCGCTTTGCAAAAGCATGAAAATAAAACCCGGCGACCATGTGCTGGAAATAGGCTCGGGCTGGGGTGGAAATGCCATTCACCTGGCAAAGAACCACGATTGTAAAGTAACGACTGTAACTATTTCCGAAGAGCAGTATAAATTCGCCAAAGAGCAAATTGAGAAAGAAAAGCTGACGGGAAAGATTGAAGTAAAGCTGATGGACTACCGTCTGATAACAGGACAATTCGATAAAATTATTTCCATTGAAATGCTGGAAGCTGTGGGGCATGAATTTTATGATGTATTTTTCAAAAAATGCCACGACCTGCTAAAACCAAAAGGAGTCCTGGGTTTCCAGGTTATAACTTGTCCCGATTCAAGATACGACTCACTTCGCAAAGGCGTTGACTGGATACAGAAACATATATTCCCGGGCTCGTTGCTGCCCTCTGTTGCTGCGCTTAACGCATCTATAAACCGTACGGGAGAAATGACCCTGATGAACCTGAAAGAAATGGGGCTGCATTACGCCCAGACCTTGAGGATATGGCAAAAGAAATTCAATGAAAACCTGGATGAGATACGGAAATTGGGCTTTGATGAAAAATTCATCCGTAAATGGAATTACTATTTCAGCTATTGTGAAGCGGCTTTCGATATGCGTAACATAAGTGTGATGCAACTGGTTTATACACGCCCTAATAATTTGGATTTTTAGATTACTCACCCCTACACCCCTCTCTACTAGTAGAGAGGGGAAAAGAAAAAAACATACATAAACAAGCTATGGCATTTAAAATAACAACCTTTCCAAACGCAAAAATCCTTAAAAAGGGAGATAAAGCACCGGATTTTTCAGTACCAGACCAGGATGGGAATTTGGTTTCATTAAAGGATTACAAAGGCAAAAATGTAATACTCTATTTTTATCCGAAGGATGATACAACGGGCTGTACTGCCGAAGCATGTAATTTGAGGGATAACCGTCCGCTTATTATGAAAAAGGATTATGAGATTTTGGGAGTCAGTGCTAATAGTGTTAAATCGCATAAAAAATTTGCAACGAAGTATAATTTGCCTTTCAAGCTTCTTGCAGATACTGAAAAGGATATTATTAACAAGTATGGAGTCTGGGGTGAAAAAATGCTCTTCGGAAGGAAATACATGGGCATACACCGTGTTACCTTTTTGATAGATAAAAAAGGAGTTATTGAACAGGTAATCACCGATGTAGATACTAAAAATCATACCCAACAATTACTTGGCTAACATCTTAACATTGAAAATTCAAGCTTATTTAGTAACTTTGCAAAAGGAAGTACGTTTCACTCAATAGAATGGCAGAAAAAGAAATTATAAAATGTTCCTTTTGTGGAAAAGACAAAAAGGATGTCTTTGTTATGATAGGAGGGCTGAACGGTCACATTTGTGACCAGTGTGCAGCCCAGGCCCAGCGTATAGTTGATGAAGAATTAAAGCACCGCACCGACGGCAAAAAAATTCAGTTGGTAAAACCTACTGAGATCAAGAAAATGCTGGATGAATATATCATTGACCAGGATGAGGCTAAAAAGGTAATGTCGGTTGCGGTTTATAATCACTATAAAAGGATACTCCAAAAAGGTGTTAAGCAAGAACCGGATGATGTGGAACTGGAAAAATCTAACATTGTTCTGGTTGGCGAAACCGGTACCGGTAAAACGCTACTCGCGCAAACCATTGCAAAAATACTGAATGTGCCTTTTTGTATTGCCGATGCTACAGCATTTACTGAAGCAGGATATGTAGGGGAAGATGTGGAAAATGTGTTGGTACGCTTATTGCAGGTTGCCAATTATGATGTGGCAGCTGCAGAAAAAGGAATAGTATTTATTGATGAAATAGATAAAATA
>DATHNK010000385.1:0-3511 GCA_035486075.1 Bacteroidia bacterium | reverse complement strand
TAAAAACAATGTGCAAATTATGCTGCCGCATGATAAAAATAAAATAGATTTTGAGTTCACAGGTGTTACTTATATTAAAGCTGACCAAAATGAATATTATTACAAATTATCGGAACAGGACAAAGATTGGAATATAACTTACAAAAACTCGGTTTCCTATGCCAATCTTGCACCGGGGCATTATACGTTCACCATAAAAGCAAAAAACTATGCCGGCCTGTGGAGCAACGTAGAAAGCGTGGAGTTCATTATTCTGCCTCCATTTTGGAGCACATGGTGGTTCCGCATCAGTATGTCGTTAATCATTTTAATTCTTTTAACTGCTATAATCCGCACCATCTCGCGGCGGCGGCTGAAAGAACGGATTTTGCAACTGGAAAAAGAAACCGCCCTTGAAAAAGAGCGTACCCGCATTGCACAGGATATGCATGATGATTTAGGTAGCGGGCTTACCAAAATTGCCATTATGAGCGAGGTGGTAAAAAAACAACTTCCTACGGAAGAGAAGCTTTCCGCCCAACTACAGGTAATATCCGATTCATCCAGGAAACTGGTGGATAATTTACAGGACATTGTGTGGATGCTCAATCCGGCGCATGATACGCTGGACAGGCTGGCGCTTTATGTACAGGCTCACGCCATCAAATATTTTGAAGATTCACCTGTAAAGGTTTCATTCAATTTCCCGGCCCAGGTTGAGCCGTTGAAAATGAGTGAAGAAAAACGAAGGAATATATTCCTGGCGGTGAAGGAAAGCCTTAACAATATTATAAAGCATTCCGAAGCCAAAAATGCGGTGATTGAATTGACCATATCAGGTAATGAAATTCATTTTACCATAACCGATGATGGAAAGGGCTTCGCCCCTGGCCAATCGCGTACTTTTTCCAACGGATTAGCCAATATGCTGGCGAGAATGAGAAAAGTAGGCGGAACCTGTAACATTGACTCAGCGCCCGGTAAAGGAACCCGGGTAGAATTATCCCTCCCCATATAATATCACATGTTCAGACTATATGATTCTGTATTAAGTATGTATAATTTTGCGGCATTATGATTAAAGTAGCAATAGTGGAAGATGTGAAGGAAATCCGGGAAGGGCTTCAATGGCTCATTAACGGGCATGAAGGTTTTTCATGTACCGATACCTTCGAAAACGCGGAAGATGCATTGCAAAAATTGCCGCAACTATTGCCGGATGTGATACTGATGGACATTAATTTGCCGGGGATAAACGGAGTAGAAGCGGTTAAAAAACTTAAATCGGAATATCCTTCCATGCAGTTTATTATGAGTACGGTGTATGAGGATGATGAAAACATTTTTGAATCATTGAAAGCCGGGGCAGCTGGATACCTGCTGAAAAAAACATCGCCGGACAAAATTATTGATGCTATTGAAGAAGTATATGCTGGGGGCTCGCCAATGAGCATTCAGATAGCGCGCAAGGTGATCGACTCATTCCACGGCAAGCCTGATAAGCTGGAAACCAATTACGACCTTACACCCAAGGAAAAGGAAGTATTGAAATTACTTTCAAAAGGATTGCTTTACAAAGAAGTGGCCAACTCGTTAAATATTAGTATCGATACGGTGCGCTCGCATGTAAGGCATATTTACGAAAAGCTGCATGTGCAAAGCCGGACGGAAGCTTTGAATAAGGTTTTTGGGGCAAAGTAGTTTATTTACCTGAAGCACATATTCTCTCAGGGTATCTTTTTAACCTGAGTAAAAAACCTACCGCACCATATTGAATTAGCCCCTATTTTATAATAAGGTTAAATTATTTCTGTAGTTTCTTTTTCTACTAAGGTTTATTAATTCAGATGAGCAATATAAATTATATTTTATATATCCGAAATTATTTTCGCTATAAAATTAATAACAGGCGAATAACAAAGGCATAACAGGACGGACCAGGGAAGATAACAGTAAAATAACAGGGCGAAAAAACGACGCATAAAAAGCTAGTTGACTGGTATTCATTCGGTTACTTTTTCATTTCACTGTTAATAACAGTCAATAACAGTGTTTTATAGTAAAAACATATATATATATATTCATTTTTGGTATAATTATCGTTAGTTGCCTCGGGTGATTTCGTTATCATAACTTGTGCTGAACTTGCCTGTCCTGAATTTATTTCATGGGTTTCAGTACACAAAGATATATCACAAGATGTGTTATTCAAAGAAGTAAATGACCATCTTTCCGAATAACTTAAATAAGAGGCATGTTTATTTATATATCGCCCCGACGGGGCTTATATGTATGGTGTCTTATTGCTACCCGGGGCTTCACCCCGGGCTACCAAAATTAAGTCCCTACAGGACTTTAATACCCGTAAAGTGTCGTGCTTCTGTACCATTAGCCGTCATTTTACTTTCAAAAGCCCCGTCGGGGCGATATCTTGGTAGCGTAGGGTGAAGCCCTGCGTTTAATGCAACACACAACATTTAAGCCCTGTAGGGGCAATATGTCTTTTAAAATTAACAGGGATAACAATGAACAAAAGACACTAACCAGTGGTATCTAATCAGTGTCTTTTTGCAACTCCATTTCCTCTGAAACATTTATTGGTAAAGCCAAGCAGGCATATAATGATAATGGAAATTCTGATAGGGGTAAAATGGGAAATATCTTGGGAATGAGGGGAGTATAAGTGGGGATTTAAGTATGGGAAAATGATGTTTCCCACCAGGTCCATTTCATATAACTGTACTAAAATTAATGTGTTCCGGTAACCTCAATTTCAACGCGTCTATTGCTTTTTCTGCCTTCTTCCGTTTTATTGTCAGCTACAGGATTAGCGCTTCCAAAACCTTTACAATTAACGCGTTGCAAAGCAATACCTTTTCCAATTAAATAATTACGCACCGCTTCCGCTCTTTTAGTCGAAAGTTCAATATTGCTCATTTCGTTTCCGGTACTATCTGTATATCCGGAAATGTTCAGTGAAACCAACCTGTTATTTTGCATTGCCTTTGCTAATGTATCAAGCTCCTTATTGGAGGCAGGAAGCAAATTTGCTTTTGATGCTTCAAAATAAATATTTTTTAACGTTAATTTTTGTCCTGCAACAAGTTTGCCTTGAAAGGCAATAGGAGATGAACTTGAAACAGTTGTATCTTCTTCTACAGAAACATCATCAAGGTAATAATAATACGCTTTAAATGGATTGATGCGACGCCCCCCATCATATCCATATAATTTATCGTCAACACTTTCCGGATAATATAATCCTCCAAACGCAAAATAATTTTCTCCACCCTTTGCTTTATAACGAGCAGAAAACAATTTCCATTTACAATGATCAGACCTGTTGCTGTCATTATCTACAATACGTATAACTCTTCTATCTTTTAAAGAATCAGCCATATATTTAAAAGTAAGCAAGTTCTTCGTAAAACAAAAATGGAGAATGGAAGGATAAGAAAAAAGCGACCTTTCATTAAAAGGTGTGCAGACATATATTTGTACACGATAAGTTTTATTTTTAACAAGCGGGCTC
>DATHNK010000384.1:0-3536 GCA_035486075.1 Bacteroidia bacterium | reverse complement strand
GATTCTTCACTTCGTTCAGAATGACAATCTCAGGGCCTTATATAAACTGTCCTTTGTATCACTACTTTTTATTGCCAAAATCCCCGGCCTTTTATTTTATAGTATTTTACAGTTTTACGAATTTTTCGAGTATATAAAATTGACCTGTAATATGCAGATATATAGTGTATTAAATACCATTTTATACTATAAAAATTTTATACCCTTCTTTTAGCCATCCCCATTTGTATGGCAAATGTGAGGCAAGTGTATAGCAAGCGAAATTGATGTTAATTAACACATTATCAGGCTATTGTAAGATATTAAAAGCCATAAACAATTGATTTACAGGTGTAATTTGTTATTCATAATTCCTAATTAATGGTCCGGTCAATGACTTTTTAGGAACTCCACATCCCATGTTTTACCTTTGTTGTATGACATAAAATAACTATAAAATATTCCTTTTTGTTGGCACACGAAAGCGGCTGGCATTTGCTTTGTTCAGAAGGCGGGGGAATGTATTAGCTATGAACTATGAGATATAGGACGGAAGAAAAACTACCATGAATTAATGGTATACCATTAATTAGTGGGACCGAATTAATGGTAAATGCGAAATAATATATCTATATATAAAGTTATTAATAATTAATATTAAAAAGTAAACCCCAACTGAACTAATACCAGGTGGGCTAAGAGCCTTGGATACAAAATTCCAAGCAATTAACACAAAGTACACGAGTAAATGCACATGAAGGTTCAAGATGAAATTCTATTTTTGAATCACAAATTTTCCTTCGCCAATCAAATTTCCGTTCTCGGAAATAACACGGTAAAGATAAACTCCTGACGGCTGTGAATTCAAGTCGATAGTATTGTCACCCTGAATGGAGCGAAGGGGCTCTGTAAATGTTATTTCTCCAAGCATATTATAAATTTCTACTATCAATTTGTTATTTTGGACAGTTGATTTAATGGTGAATTTTCCATTATTAGGATTTGGGAAGAGCGATAAAATGGCTTTTTGAGAAGTAGTTTTCTCTACTCCTGTCTCAAGGTAACATGGTGCCCATCTGGCGACAAAAGGATCTTCAGTGCCATAAGGCACGAGGGTATCATTTCCAAATACTGCAGGATAGTAGAGAATATCATCACCAATATAAATGCAATTACCAGAAGGGTTTGTAGCAATGCTTCCACCGCTTATCGCGGGATCGTCTCCTCCACAGGCAATCATAGAGCTACAAAGCATTTTACCTGATGAATCAAATTGTGCAATAAAACTAGCTGCATCTTTTGAACCATTGCCCGGTACGAAGGTGCTTAATGTATCATTGCCATATTTTAATTTACAAGTACGGTATCCTCCTCCTCCATAAATATACAAATGTTCCAAAGTATCTGTAGCAACAGAATATCCAAGCCAATGATTGCTGTCAATATTTTCAAATTGTTTGGCCCATATTACATTTCCTAAACTATCGTATTTTACAAAGAAAATGGATGATTCGGGCGCAGAGTTTTTTAATGTATCAATACCAAAAATAAGGGTATCCCCGAAAGCCCCCGTGATATATTCATACCCGGCTTTATCAGTGGCAACCGACAAACTATAACCATAACATGTAACCCAGGGAATATTTGACTGTTTCGCCCAAATAACATTACCGGCGGAAGAATATTTGACTAAAAAGGTGGCTTGATAAAATGTATTCAAAGCGTGCGATCCAAATGTTATTGCAGAGTAAAAGAACCCGGTTACATATATATTGCCTGCTTTATCAGTGGCAACACCAGCGCCATTGTTGCCATACTGTGAAGATGTCGATTGTTTGGCCCAAACAACATTTCCATTAGGGTCGTATTTAACAAGAAAGACAAAACATCCGCGTCCGCTTAAAGTAGTTGTCCCGAATGTTATGGAATCCACAAATTCGCCTGCAATATAAACATTGCCAGCCGTGTCAGTCGCAATGGAGTTTTCGTTTAGCTCGCCATAAGAAGTTATACTTGGAGTTATTCCGGCTTTGGCCCACAACACATTTCCATTAGGGTCGTATTTGGCTAAAAAAATATCACCGACATTCCCGACAACATAATTTTTTGTAAATAACGGATAACCCCCAAAATTAACCGTGTCTGTAAAAAAACCGGATATAAATGAATTGCCCTTCGAATCTGTAGCAACCACATCGGCTTTGCTATTACTATGTAAACTGGATGTTGGAGCTTTTGCCCAAAGAGCATTCCCATTTTTATCATATTTTACCAGAAAGGCATTCCCCGGATACGGATTACAGTTTACAGAATCAGAACCAAATTTTTGCGAGCCAAGTATATAACCTGTTAAGAAAGCATTATCCTCTCTATCTATGGCAACTGAAAAACCCTCCCCGTTTCCCGTTCCTGAGCCATCTTTAGCCCATAACCATGTTTGCCCATAGGTGAATGAAAAACGAAAAAAGAAAAGGGACAGGCAGAATAGTAGCTTTATTGTTTTCATAGGGTAAGGGTAAATATATTGTACCCTTACGTATGAATTAATAAAAAGGTTGGGTCGGAGTTATTCCCCTCTCTATTTGTAGAGAGGGATAGGGGGTGAGTACTATTTGCCAGTCGGGCTTCCGACCCAACCTACTGCTTCAAAAACTTATCCGTGAAAGCCACCATTCCATTATTCATAACTCTTACAATATACATACCGCTTGCGAGGTTGCTAACGGGTATGGTGTGAGAATAGGCGTTGAAGTTTGTGTTGTAAACTTCTTTGCCTTGCATGGTGTAAACGGAGAGTTGGAAATCGCTACCTGAGTTGTAGTTACTGAGGTTTATATGCAACTCGGTAGTGGCTGGGTTAGGATAAATTTTGCCATTGGTAACAACCACTTTCACATCGTTCGTTCCGGTGGTAATATCTGACAGGTCGCGTTTCCATTGTCCACGGCCGAAAGTGAAGGCATAGAGGTAATGGTCGCTAGGCGAAACAAGCAGATCATAAACTTCGGTAGCATCGGGGAAACCCATATCGTAAGAAGTCCAGGTATTACCATCATCGGTAGAGTAGAACACACCAAAATCGCATCCCGCAAAAAGATGTGTTGGGTGTAGAGGGTCTACAGTAATGGTTTCAAAAGGCATATCGGGCAGACTGCCGCTTATGTCTGTCCAGGTTCCTCCGGCATTGGTAGATTTGAAAACGTGTCCTGTTCCAAATCCTGAAAACACAATATATACTTCTTTGGAGTTGGATGGATTAACAGCAATTCTGCGGGGATAGCGGTCAGGCAATCCTGTTGTAATGTCAGTTACGGTAGTGCCTTCATTCGCGCTGAAAAACATTTTGAATGGTACTGTAGAATCAGGCGCGGTAGCAAAATAAATGGAGTCGGTATTTGTGAAGGAGTTAGCAATGGCCATTATCCATGTACCCGGATTTACAGGGTTATTGCCCATGAAATTAAAGGTTGAACCACCGTCTGTAGAAAGCTGCAATCCTTCGCCGCAAGCATAAATATAGTTGGTGTTCGAGTAAGATAAGATGTAAGGCGCAAGGA
>DATHNK010000383.1:0-6027 GCA_035486075.1 Bacteroidia bacterium | reverse complement strand
AGAAGAAATAAGTTTATTGATGGCAAGCACTAAAAACAAAGAGGATGCCAGCGCCGGATAAAACCCCACCAATGAAGCTCTGCAACTTAAAAACAACACCATGAAAAAGAAAGGAAAATAACTTGTCTGCCGCAATAATGAATGTTTGTTTATAATTTTATTCCAGGTTGCAGCTTCAATTATTAAAACGGCGAAACCCAGGGCGGCTTTCAGCAAGGTCAAATCATGAATGCGGTCGAAAAAAGGAGCTAATAAAGTTATATCGGTATCCGGATAAAGTGAGGCTCCCGGGTGATAAACAGTTGATAGCCAAAGTATGGAGCTGAGTATTATGCCGGAAATCAGCAATAACAAGGGGCTGTTTTTAAATAACCTTAACAACATACGGGGTAAAATTCGCAAATAAAAACCATTGGTTTCATAGATTTACTATTTTTGCGGAAAATTAAAATATATGTTACTTAATTGGTACAGCTATTCAATAACAGGTTTTTGGAATTGCCTTGGCAGATTATTTATCAAATCTTTTCACCTTTTAGAAAAGCTTCGTTGGAGCCCAAATGTATTTTATATCCTACTTATTTCTGTATTATTTGTGGGCTGGATGTTCGTTATGAATAAGTATTACTCCAATCACAAAGACAAGGGTTTAATTGATTGATATTCTTCCCTTTTAATTTTTTTCTTACCGGAAATCGTTGTATAAATTTCCCAGCGATGTTTTTACGCCAAGGGTAATATAGGGTTCGCTGTATTCTTTGGTACCGCTAATACTTTCCATAATTTCATTCGCTGAAAATTCCGCTTTCAAATTCATTTTAGGCGAAATAATAAAGTCTGTCTTAAGCCCGACCGTGGCAAGATAGGTAGATACTCCCTGCCCCACATAATTTCCGTAATCATGTTCATGCTCTGTGTAAACAATAAAAATATTCTGCCCGTAATCAGTTCCGCCTTTATCGCCTCCATAATGATACGCTACCACGCTTCCCTGTATCAAAAAGTTTTTGTGAAACCAGGTGAGGAAAGAAGCTGATTCAATAAAATTAGCTCCTTCCGGGTCGGCTAAAGGTTGGTTGAAATTAGAGTAATTCTGCAGCGGGTCGCGGGCGGTGAAGGTATATGGCCGCACATAATCTACTTCCGTTTGAAAGGAAAGGTTCTGCACTTTAAAAATATTAAATGCCTTGAACCCAAACTGAAGGCCTTGCTTGTTTCCCCACCATCCGGTGTGATGGATAACATTTTGCAGTTTGAATTCATCTATCAGCACTTGTCCATAAAACTGTTCGTACTTGGCTACCTTAATTTTAAATGAAGCCCCCAAATTTGATTTGTCAGGATCGCCAATATTATAGTTAGCCGATTGGTAGAAAAGAATCGGATTCAGATAATTCGGGTCAGGTCCGCGTACATTTTTTCCACTGTCGCCATCGTAGGTTATAGCTTCAAATAATGACAGGTTAATTCTGGGTGTCGCGTTCCAGCTTAAGTAGTGGAAGGAACTATATTTAGTATGAAAGTCCTGCACAAGCCCACTGGGAGCCTCTACATCCTGCATCATGGTAAACATACTTACGTATTGTATTTTCCAGATGGTGGCTGTTATTTTAAAGTATGGATAACTGTTTGAAGCATCTGATAAAAACAAAGTGCGGTATCCATCGCCCCAGAATTGCTTGCCTTTTCCGATCTGAAAATTGAAATAGTCATTCAGTGTATAGGATAGGTTGAAATCCCAGTATTGATAGGAGTATCCCGAGGCTTGGGAACCATAGGCATAGCCTAGGCCCGGAACAACTTTGTATCTTTTAATTATGCTGTCCATAAAAGCAGGAGCATGAATATCACCACCTAAATAATCTCCCGAAAAGACAAATTTTTTACCCAATTTACCATCCAGATGCAACCCGGCGGAATAATCATATGTAGTAGTTTTGCTGTAGGCATCATATCCTCCACTGCCGCCTGCCAAAGGGAAAAGCGTTGCATCCAGCGCTCCGGCGGAAAAAAGGTGGTCTTTATTTTTAAAAATTAAATCTTTATACTTAGCTGAACTGTCATGTTGCAGCGCCTTGTCCGTTTTTTCTTTATCATAGGGCATAACAGCTGTGAAAACGGTGCAGTTTTTATTGTTAAAATCGGCTTGATAGGGCAATAAAAAATCCCGGTCAAGAGTCATGGTGGTTTGGGACCTTCCTAAAAAAGTGCAACCTAAAAATAATAAAACAAGGTATGTTTTTTTATCCATCACATAGCCCGGTGATGTTCCATTTCCTTAATAATGCCCGATTTGGTTTTGCGCTGTCTCTGTCTTATAAAAACAGGCACCTGCAAGGCGATAATGGCAAATCCGCCAACCACAAGAAAAGCAAGGGTAGGATTGAGTCCCCTAACTAAAAATACCAACCCCACTACTGTAAGTGTGTAGAGATATAACATTACTGAAGATTTTCCATGACTAAGCTGCAAATCGAGCAGCGCGTGGTGAATATGGTTGCGGTCGGCTGAAAGGGGAGATACGCCTTTCAGGGTACGGATAATAACTATGCGGAGCATATCCATTAATGGGTATGAGAACAAAGCCATAATAAACAAGGGCCTTGAAACAGTAATAAGATAATACGGAATATTGGCGGAATCAAACTCAATCAGTTTCACGCCAAGTGTACATAAAATGAGCCCTACGAAAAGTGAACCGGAATCGCCCATGAATATTTTGGCAGGAGCAAAATTGTAGATTAAAAAAGCAAGCAGTGCACCCGAAAGCGCGTATCCAATAACCGCCAAGGCAGGGCTTCCGCAAAGCGTGAACCAAATACCCAGGCAAAGTGACCCAATAAAACCTATGCCTGTTGCAAGCCCGTCTATGCCATCAATAAAATTAAAAGCGTTTACTACCACTACAAAGGTAAATACCGATAAAAAAGCGCTTGCCCAATAAGGTATTTCATGTATTCCGAACAGGCCATGGAAACCAGTTATGCGGATATCAGCCATCAATACCAAAATCATGCCGACCAATATATGTCCAAGCAGTTTGTAAATGGGGGCCGTTCCAACAATATCGTCTTTAATACCTATAAAAAAAACTATCAGCAAAGCTGCTATAAGGTAATTTAAATCGGAAACTATTATCACTTGGTTGGCGGCGCTATAGGTTGCCATGGTTGGCATCAGCAGCATAAGCGAGAACAGAGTGCCGGCAAAAATAATTACACCACCCAAAGTAGGTATATGCTTGGAATGAACTTTCCGCAAATCGCCGGGTTCGTCGGTCAGGTTTTTCATAAGAGAAACCTTGATGAGTGATGGGGTGCACACAAAAACGACAAAAAACGAAACTAAAAAAATAAGTATTTCTATCCCCATCTTAAACCTTGTATATCCGGAGGCAAATGTAAAAAAAATAACGGAATCTCCTAATTAAGTACTAAATTTGAATCTGAAAAGTAATAATATAATAACAATACCTTTATTATATACGTATAATGTTTGTGCGGGTTCCACATATACTTATTGTATTGTTATGCTTGTCTTTAGGGGCTGAGGCTCAATCTCCTGCCTTGCTTACGGCTATGCCTTTGGATGCCAAAGCACCTGCTATTCTGTTAGATGGCGATACGGTAGCCCAGTTTAACTTAAGCCCTGTGGTTATTATTTCCGACCGTAAGTTTGTGGATGTCAATGATGCCATGAAATATTACATGCTGCGTCGGGATGTGAAAGTTGCTTATCCTTATGCTATTATGGCAGAGGCAACCTTTAAACAATGCGAACAAACTATGCAGGGGATGACCTCGGAATCAGAAAAAAGGAAGTATTTGAAGCAAATGGAAAAGATCATGATGGACCAATATAAAGAGGACCTGAAAAACATGACCGTGAACCAGGGGCGTATACTTATTAAACTCATTAATCGCCAAACCGGAACCACTTCCTACGATATGGTGAAAGAACTAAAAGGTTCGTTATCAGCATTTATGTGGCAAACTGTAGCCCGCCTATTTGGCAACAACCTGAAAGACACCTACGACCCCGAAACTGAAGACCGTGAGGTAGAGAATATCATACAACTGATTGAGGTAGGGGCTATTTGAGCCAATTCAGATTCCTCACTTAGTTCGGAATGACAATGTTTTTATAAATGAAAAGGGGAGGGGCGATGCGATGCCTCGCCCCTCCCCCCCCCAAAAAAAATTACTGATTTGTCATTCCGAACGTAGTGAGGAATCTCTTATTTAGCAATTACCACTTTGCCGCTGCCCAGCAAACTTCCGTCCGCATTTAAAACACGGGACAGATAAATTCCGTTGGGCTTTCCGGTTAAATTTATTTCGTTCAAAGCCCCTTTAGAGGTTTGGGGCGGAAGGGTCTCGGTAAACACATTTTCCCCCAACACATTATATACCTCAATTTTAGTTTTGGCTTCAGCATTACTAAGCGATATAGTAAATATGCCGGAGGAGGGGTTTGGGAAAACTTTAACATCTTCTCTATTTACGCCATTATTTACTCCAGTGGTCAGCCCGAAACATTCCGTTATTGTATCAATAGGAGCATCGTGAAAATTCAAGATAGTATCTAACTGAGTCATAGCAATAGGATAAACTTTAATTCCTACACTCTCCCAAACCAGAGGAACGGCAGATTTAGTAACTGAAAAAGGTTGCTCACAGCCATCTTGTCCTAAAGCATCTGCTTTAACTAAATTAACAAGCGATTGAGAAGCATTGACTTTATAGTATGGAGAACCCCATCCGTATCCGAGAATTCCTCCATCTAATGTTAATAAAAGGTTTGAGAGAACACAAGAATCATATTTCCCATATTTATGCGACCAAAGGACATTCCCTAAACTGTCAATTTTAAAGATAAATCCAAGGGTATCATTTGTAATTCCAGATAAAAATGTATTACCCTTGCCGTCTGTTACATTATCATAAGTGTAATTTATATCGGACCCAGTATAGGTAAAACTCCATATAGGAATACCTTGCATGGTTGTTTTCATGACGTCAAAATTTGTAAATGAGTTATATACCATTGCTAAATAAATGCTTCCCTTGGATATTTGTGGTTTATCAAATATTGGTACACATAGGTTTGGATTATATCTTTTTGCCCATTGAATATCACCGGTGGCATTCGTTTTTACTAGATACCCGTATCCATCGCCTGAAATACTATCAACTGCCGCTAAAGTTAAAAGGAATCCACTATCTGGAGTTAAAGTAATTCTTGTAGTAGTCGAAAGAGTGGTATAAGCACGAATGCTGTCAGGGAAATACTGTTTGCACCATTGAACGTTACCAGAGCTATCTGTTTTAAGAAGAAATCTAAATTCCAAAGCGCCTGAAAAATCAGCAAGATTGCCCCAACCTATTAATCCATTATCGTTGGTTCTGGCAATGCTGTTCATATAAACGTAATTAAGGTTTGTGGGTGTAATATATTTTCTCCCCCAAATAACATTCCCGTTTTTATCCACATGTACAAATCCCACTCGATATCTTCTTGCAGCTTGGTCATTCCAAAGCAATACTAAACTGCTGTCGGTATATTGTACTATTTGTCCTAAACCTGCATCACTATGTATTGTATAAGGGTCTGAATTCTTATTCCATAAAACTTTCCCTTGCTTATTTAAACGTGTTATCGAAATTAAAAAATTATTGGAAGCATTACTATCTCCACTGAAGGAAACCATCGTGTATCCGCTATCTGATGTATTTAATATTGCTGGGGAAATATTGTAAGCCTCATATCCGTCAAAATAGTAATTTTTTTCAAAAGTTACTTGTGCGTCGCACAAGTTAATTACAACCAAGTAAAAAGAAATTAAAATTATCTTTTTCATTCCCCAAATATACCCTTTCCAAGCAATTGCCAGCAAGCCCACTTATTATATGGTGGGGCTTATTTATTGTGGGGTAGGTTTGGGGGGTGGAGAGTATTTTAAGCTGCTTGCAGTTTTTCCTATTTCCCAATAGGCTTAAGCCCGCTGTTTTTTAACCGCGTTTCAAG
>DATHNK010000382.1:0-19310 GCA_035486075.1 Bacteroidia bacterium | reverse complement strand
TTCCCGCTGCATCATATATACTATAGGAAGGAGCGGACCATTTTATAGTGTAGTTCTGGTATGCTAGGGATACTCTTAACCATTGATAGGAGCCCGGAGTTACACTGCTTATGGGGCAGGAATAAAACGCAACTCCTTGCGGAACTACAGTGCATTTGCTGAATTCAATAGCAAGGTTGGGGCCGGTTCCCACTTCAGGAGCGCGGTATAATACATCTCCGTTGCCAAGCTGGGTGGTGGCTGTTTGTGCCAGTTCAATATAGTGCGAACTCATACCATTGAAAACGGGAGATTGTCCTGAATGCCCTGCCGGCATAGTATCGGGCTGGCCAACGTTATTAAGCCTGGCCTGCGTTGAATCAAATTTAAAAATAAATACAAGCTGCGGGCCTGCCGGAGTATTAGGGGTAGTAGTTGGCTGGGTAGCAGGAGTAGAGTCTTTTTTACAAGCAAAAAACAAGGTGATGGCAGAGAAAACAAGAACCCCGGAAATGAAAATTAAATTTTGTTTTTTCATTATGAAATAATAATAGGGCGCAAATATAATTCAAAATGGGGAATCCTTATTTTTAATATAAATTCAAGAGTAACGTACTTTGTGCAAGTCCGTCCCAAACCTACCGTTCGTCACTGCGAGGAACGAAGCAGTCTTACCCTACAGTATGTTTGTATTTGTAAGATTGCCCGCCCGGATGAATCGTTCGGACAGGCTTTGCAGAGCCTCAATGACAAAATATCGCTATTTAAAGCCCCTTTAGGGGCAGAAAGAATGAAGACATTTTAATTGGCTACAGGTTCCTTTCCCCAGAGTATTTTTTCCCAAAGCCTTTCATGCAAGAAATAGGCGACCGTTGTGTAAATATTACTTACCAGCATAAATCCAATGGCCAGTTTCACTTGCCCGGTGAAGATATATACAGTAGTAAAATCAAGTATAATTATCACTAGCCTGTAAGAAAGTGATTTTACAATGGAGCGTTTCATCGTATCTTTTAATCTGTTCTTTTTAGGAGCCTCTGTTTCCATAATAGGTATATTAGGTGCTTAATTGAATAATTCAAGAGGGGTATTTGGGTAAAGGTAACGATTTTTTCACATGTATAATAATACCTTGTTTTGCGAGTTTCTAATGGGTAATAGAAAGTGATACGTGAACTATAAAGGAATAAAATTTTATTTAGTTGTTTTATTTATTTGCAGTTGCAGTGGCTTGCTTTTTGCACAGAATTATATAATCACTAATGTTGCAGGACAACGGTATCATATAAATCCTGACGGTGGTAACATGGCCACCAACACGCATTTAGCAAACCCAACCGCGGTTTATGCAGACAATACCGGTAACATTTATATATCGGATTGGGGAAACAATAAGTTAAGGGTTGTTAATTCAAATGGAGTCATTTCTACGTTGGCTGGCATAGGCGTTAATGGGTATTCGGGAGACGGAGGCCCTTCAACCGCGGCGGAGCTATGCGGGCCAATGGGAATTTTTGCAGATGCTTCACATAACGTATATATGGCGGATATTGGCAACGGACGCATTCGTAAAATAGATACAAGCGGTATAATTTCATCCATTGCAGGAAATGGGGCTTATGGTTTTTCGGGAGATGGAGGTTCCGCTCTCAATGCGGAGTTTGAAGATCCTGCAGGAATTTGCGGAGATAAGTCGGGCAATATTTATGTGGCCGATGAGTTTAATAACCGGGTAAGGAAGATCAGTAAAAGCGGAATTATTTCTACTGTTGCAGGGTCTGCAAGCAGGGGGTATTCCGGGGATGGAGGGCCCGCAACAGGGGCGGAACTTTATTATCCTTCCAGCGTTGCGGTGGACGATTCAAATAATATTTTTATTGCCGATGAAAGCAATAATGCTATTCGTAAAGTGAATTCATCCGGCATTATATTTACCATAGCAGGCAATGGGATCGGGGGGTTTACCGGTGACGGCGGCCCTTCCAATACGGCCGAGTTATTTAATGCGGCGGGAGTGGGAGTAGATAATTCCGGGAATATTTACATTACCGATGGATTTAATGAACGGACACGTAAAATTACCCCGGATGGAAAAATTTCAACCATTGCAGGAACCGGACTTGCGGGGTACTCCGCCAGTTTTGATGTGGCCATTCATGCTACTTTATATGATCCGGTTTGTATTATGGCCGACACGTCAGGCAACCTGTATTTTGCGAATATATTTAATAACCTAGTTCAGAAATTGAGTGTGGCTCCAACCAATGAATACACGCCGCCACTTTTCAAAATATATCCAAACCCTAACCTGGGAATATTCACAGTTGATATAGAAAACAATACTCCTGATCTGACTTTAGAAGTATATAATATATTGGGACAGCATGTATCTACAAAAAGCCTGATAGCCGGAGAAACACAAATAGATCTGAGGGGTTCCCCTAAGGGTATATATCTATATAGAATTATTGCAACGGATGATAAATTATATGGAACCGGGAAGATAGTAATCTTCTAGCGAATTAGAATATTTAATTTTTATTCGGTCAGAATTAATTTCTTGGTGTCTACTTCCTTTCCATCTACCACCAGGCTGTAGTAGTACATTCCTGCTGATAATTTATCGGAACTTATTGATACTTGTTGTTCCTTTCTGCCATTTATAAGGATAGATTTCTTTAATGCTCCATTCATATCAAACACCATGAGGCTTGCTTCTTTACTACCCAATGGAATAAAGCAATTTATTTCGGCGGTTTCATTCAAAGGACAGGTTTTGCATGGGTAAAGCCTGGGTTGCTCCGAATTAACGGAATTTAAAGCTATACTGCTATCCAGTTTATGCTGCAGATCATCCAGTTTACCATCTTCCTGTTTAAGAGCTTCAATAAGCAAACCAACCAGGTTTCCATAAGCAACTGTTTTTAAGCCGTCGCCGGTAGTTGTTACAGCTTCAGGTACTATTCTTTCAACGGACTGGGCTATAAGCCCCATTTTTAAAGAGGAGGAAGATGATCGCGGTTTGCCGGAACCAGTAGCTAATATGGATGATTGTTTTAAATTATATGTTACACCTTGCAATTTCAAAACCTTATCCAATGCGTTTGATATTTCATGCACATTCTCTTTCAGTGTAGAATCACTCATGGTATTAAAGCCATAGGCATAAGATTGGCCATTTCCATTCACATAAAATTTATCCTGTCCGTTATATTTTACGGCCCAGGCTTTTGTATTGGTATCATTCAACCAATTTATTCCTGAGTAACCTGAACTTATATTGAAATTAGAATAAATGTCCAGTGCATTACTATTGAGTGCACCTGTAACCTGCACTCTGTCTCCGTTATCTGAAGTAGTGCCAATCAACAAATTATTGGAGTGGCTGAGCCGCATAGTTTCATTTCCATTATTTGAAAACGCAATAAAACCAGATGAAGGATGAAAAATACCTGTTGTAGTGTCACCCCACCAGGTATAATCCGGAAGGTTGCCGGAAGTGTATACATTCATTCCTTTTATATAAGCAGAGGAAATAATACTCCCAATATTATTTGAGAATACAGAATTCCCGATAACCTGCAGTTCGGCGTTAGGCGGTGGCTGCGTAATGCTTCCAATGGATAAGCTGCCGGTGGAGTATAGTTTTAACTGTGCATTAGCCGCGCTGCATAATATAAGCAGCAGGCTAAAGAATGTAGCAGGTTTATAAAAAATGTTAGGTGCTTTCATGTGTCTTCCGGATTAAAGAATAATATAATTTAAAATTTATTTGCCTAATTGCATGCTGTCGGCAGTAAACCTAATTCACTTCCCAACGGAGCCGTGAATGTTCCATTAATAGTTATGGTATTTACCGCCCTGAAA
Organism: Bacteroidia bacterium; assembly: GCA_035486075.1. Lineage (GTDB taxonomy): Bacteria > Bacteroidota > Bacteroidia > JABEUT01 > JABEUT01 > JABEUT01. The sequence goes on along the minus strand of DATHNK010000382.1, from coordinate 15,464 downwards.
TATTTTTTATCGGTACTGTTCAATGAAATGGAGTTTGTTCCATCCCCGAAGGTTATATCCGATTTAACCGAATAAACATAAGCTGCAAGGTCGGTATTGGTTAATAAAATGGAACTGGTACCGCAGTCGAGATTTAATTTGTAGTAACGGAAATAATCGACTGACATATACTGAGGGAATGTGGTGCCTGGTGAAAAATGGTAAGTAGTGTCTGCCAGCCCTTCCTGGATGTAGACCCATAGTGGATGCATGGTAAAAGTGGGGCTGTTGTAATTTTCGGAATATGGAACATCATCAAAAAGGAAGATCAGTTTATTGGTGTTCCATTCAAAAGCATATTTATGATAAGCCAGAAAAAGTGGAACGCGGCTATAGAAATTGAAAATTTTCACAATATAAAAACTACAGTCTTTCTGATAACTCCAGGCCGATTGATTGATACTTGCATTAGTATATAATGGTCCCGGAAGTAAAACGTCAATTTCATTGTGGATAGTGGTACATGAAGTATCTGATTGGGAATAAGCCAACCATAAACTGGGTTGAAATTTTCCTGCGTAAGGTGTTCCGTTGTAATAAAATCCCGGCAATTTGGCATACATTTCAAAGTAGCCGTAAGAGTAATTTGCAGAATCTGACGATAATCCGCCGGTGGCAAATTGGCCCCTGTTGCAGGGTATTGGTGCGAAACCCGGGCCATCGCTGCGCAGTTGTAATATTCCTCCCGAATCAATAGAATTTCCTTTTTCAAAGGCAGTGCCACCGCCCCAGTTGCAGCAATCTCCACTCGGACAATCTAATATATGCCACTTATTTTTATTAATATAAACACTATTAAACTCATCGCTTTTGCCAGTATCTAATACCCAATTTAAATCATTGGCAGGGGTCTGGCTTTTGCATAGATAGCATCCACCCGCTAACATGATCTGTATAAGCAAATAAAAAATTCTGAGGAATTTCATTTTCAGGTTAAAGAGATTTTGTTTCAAAGATAAAAGTATTTGAGCAGTTTCTTTGATACAATTGAGCTTTAAAACGCTGGGATACCGGTTTTATTATAAGATAGTTATATTTGAACCTGAATGGAACAACTATATAACGAACGGAGAGTAATCTTCTGGATAGGATTTGGCCTCTTACTTGTAAGTATTCTTTTTCATGCATTTAAAAGAAATAGACCGGCTGTTATTTTTCTTTTAATTGCTTCTTTCTTTTTATTTCTTTATGCTGCTATTTCCATTCCGTTTTTAATGCCCTGGGATGAACGCCTCCATGCGCTGGTGGCTAAAAATATGATGAAGCATCCGCTGGTTCCAACCTTGTATGAAGAGGATCCTTTAAGTTTGCCTTATAGCTGGATACAAACACATATCTGGGTGCATAAACAGCCCTTTTTCCTGTGGCAGTCTATGCTTAGTTTTAAGATATTCGGAGTCAATGAATTTGCATATAGATTTCCAGGGGTGCTTTTGGGATGCGCAATGGTATATGCATGTTATCGTTCAGGCAAATTATTGGGTAATTATAGTATTGGGTATTGCGCTGCTTTCCTAACGGCTACTTCCATGTATACTTACAGGCTTATTTCCGGTGTTGCCTGTCTCGACCAAAATGACCTTGTTTTTATGGAATATATTTCTTTAAGTATATGGACCATGATTGAATATCTGTATTCCGGGAAAAAATATTGGATTGTATTGACAGGCCTTTTCTCCGGTTTTGCAGTGCTTACCAAATGGGTTGTGGGGTTACTGGTTTATTTTATCTGGTCGTTTTATACGCTCTTCAAACATAAATGGAGATTGAAACAATTCGGATCAATGCTTATTTCTTTGTTCATCACGCTGGTAATTGCCATTCCCTGGCAAGTATATATTTTTATAAAATATCCTTATGAGACCCAAATAGAATATGGACACAATTTAAAGCACTTTACGAATGTGCTTGACGGACACGACGGCTCTTTTACATTTTATATTAATGGTATGGGAGAACAATTCGGCAGGTTGGTTCCATTCGTAATTTTAATTGCATTTTTATTTTTCTATTTTAAATCAACGGACAAAAAGCTAAGTCTATGGATAATTATTTCAATTGTTGGTGCTTACCTATTTTTCTCGTTGGCAAAAACTAAAATGCCGTCGTTTACCACAGTAGTTATAATGCCAATATATCTTTCCATAGCTTTTTTGATCTGTTCTTTAACCGATTGGATTTTCAAGAAACTTAACTTCTCTTCAAATTTCAAAATTCTTGGCGTATTAGTTGTATTTATCCCCCTTGGGTTTTCCAGGTTCGATTTTGATTTGCTCACAGATACTGATAGTCTTTTAGCAGGGGGTGAATGTTTCAATATGATAAATCATAATAAACAAGTGTTTCAAAACTTGAAATTGCCGAGCAATGCGGTATTATTCAATATAAAAGGATATAATAATATTGACGCAATGTTCTATACAGGTTTGCCTGCATATAATTTTATTCCTTCGGAAAGTCAGTACAATGAATTAGTTGCTAAAGGGAAAAGAGTTGCCGTATTTCTGCACTCGAATGGGCCGGTGCCGACATATATAATAAGTAAGAAGGATATAATTCTGTTGAACGATTCCCTCGAACACTGCGAATAATCCCGGAAACTGGGCATCTCAAGCCTTGTATAAAGCCCGTAGTTTTTTATATTTCACATACGTGGCCCAAGCCGATAGGCGGCATATCTGCCATCCGGCCTGCCCGTCTAAAAAGCCCAGGCGGATAAAATAATCTTTAATGAATTTTACAACCGGCGCTATCCATAGTTTCCATACTGGCGCTTTTTTCCCTTTCTCGAAAGAAGCTTTTGCATTGATAGTGGTGAAATATTCTATCTGCTTGTAATGGTCTTCAATGGTGTAATAACTATAATGAAGAATATCGCCCTTTAATTTCCCAAATGTGCTTCCTTGCTCCAATTCATACTTGTCATGGGGATTTGTTCCGCTCCATTTGCCTTTACGTTTATCAAACAAGCGCAGTTTCGTATCCGGATACCAGCCACAATGCCTGATCCATGTGCCGCAATAATTGGTGAGCCTGTTCATTTCATAACCGTCAAACTTCCAGTTGTTCTTTACTTCAATAATATTTTTTTTCAACTCTTCATCCAATGCTTCATCCGCGTCCAGCGACAATACGTTTGGATATTGGGTAAGTGTAACAGCATAATTCTTTTGTTCTATATGCCCTTCAAAAGCATGTTGAAAAAACCTTGCTCCTTTGCTTTTGCAGATCTCTTCTGTCCGGTCTGTGGAAAAGGAATCAATCACAACAATATCATCCGCTATATCCTTAACGGAATCTATACAGCGCCCGATATTTTTCTCCTCGTTACGGGTTATTATTACAACTGAAAGCTTAGGCATTACAGAATAATTTCTACAACAAATGTATCAAATTGACAGCGAACGGGTGTTTAAATTATCTTTGTAAACAGATGAACACGGAAATTCAAGACATAATAAAAGAAGTTTCAGCTGGCAACAGGCAAGCTCTTGCCCGTGCAATAACGCTTGTGGAAAATGAAATACCGGGCTATGAAGAAATACTTTTAAAACTCCGTCAGGAAAAATATGTTCCTGTGATTGGCATAACAGGGCCACCCGGTTCAGGTAAGAGTACCCTGGTAAATAGCCTGATCTCCGTTCTTGTGAAGAATACTTCTAACATTGTAGGAGTTATAAGTGTCGACCCAAGTTCGCCCATACATAATGGCGCTATTCTTGGCGACCGGTTGCGTATGAATGAGCATTTTAATAATAAGCAAGTCTTTATCCGTTCACTGGCTACACGAGGGGCATTGGGCGGTTTGTCGGCGAAGGCTATTGAAGTAACCGAATTGATGCGCTGTGCCGGGTTCGATTATATATTGGTGGAAACGGCCGGTGTGGGTCAATCGGAAGTGGAAATTGCGGGCTTAGCGGATATTACTCTTCTTGTATTAACACCCGAAGCCGGTGACGAAATACAAGCCATGAAATCGGGCATAATGGAGATAGCCGATATTTTTGTGGTAAATAAAGCGGACAGGGAAGGAGCGGACGAGTTCTCCAAAAACCTGTATCAAACTATGCCTCTGAAAGGTGGTAAGACGACAAACCTGGAGGTTGTAAAAACCATTGCCACACAAAATGAAGGCGTGGAAAAATTAGCGGATGTTATTAAGAAGCATCTGCAGCATAGATCAATTTCAGATAAAAGCAATTTGTGGGCGGAGAAAGCCTACCGCCTTATTTTAAGAAAGAGGATGGCGGATATTAGTAAAGAAAAATTAAAACAGGATATTGAAGAGCAGTTGAAAAATGATGCTGTTTTCAATATATACAGCTACATAAACAGATATTGATTCGTATGAAGGAAGAATCCATTTTAAAAAATGTTTCAAAACACATTACCCTGGATGAGGAGGAGAAGAAATATTTTCTCAGCATCCTTCATTATAAGAAATTAGAAAAAGGGGAAGTGCTTCTTAATTATGGAGAAATAGCCAAATGCCAGTACTTTGTGATTGACGGTTGCTTGCGTAATTATTCAATAGATGCCGACGGCAAAGAACACATCATTGCTTTTGCAACCAAAGATTGGTGGCTTTCTGATTTGTACAGTTATATAACGGAAACACCCGCAGAGAATTCCATTGATGCACTCGTACCAACAGAAGTTTTTGAGATTATGAAATGGGATATGGAAAAGGTATTTGAACGTATTCCGAAATTCGAGCGTTTTTTCAGGATACTATTCCAGAATGCGATGGTCAATCAAATGAAGCGGATAAACCAGGGGATGTCGGTTCCGGCAGAAGAAAGATATAAGGAATTCATAAAACAATATCCGGGCATATTTCAGCAGATACCTTTAAAACACATAGCATCCTATTTGGGCATATCTCCGGAGTTCCTCAGTAAAATCCGGAATAAGATCGCACACACCTGAATTTCTTAATATAGGTTAAGATGATTACGGAAAGGCCGTAGTACCTTTGCATTGTGAAACTTTCGCAGAGTAAAAACCATTAAATTTTAAACCCATGGAAACTTCAAAAATAATTAAGACAACCAGTTTGTCTGATGCTGAGCCAATCAACATTACCAATACAAGCATTTGGAAAATAGATACCAACCATAGTCACATTGATTTCAGGGTAAAACACCTTATGGTAACAAGCATTGGGGGATATTTCAATATATTCGATGCAACTATGGAATGCCATAATGAAGGTTTCGCAAATGCAAAAGTTTCCTTCGAAGCGGAGGTAAACAGTATTACCACAGGCAATGAAATGCGCGACGGACATTTGAAGTCGGAGGATTTTTTTAATACTGCTTCATATCCGAAACTGACATTCGTTTCTACGGATATTAAAAAAATTGATGACGAGAATTACAAACTTACAGGCGATCTTACTATAAGGGATAAGACACTTCCTGTGTCGCTGGACGTTGTTCATGGCGGCACTACATTGAACTTTTACGGTAAGACCGTTGCAGGATTTGAACTGTCCGGAAAAATTAACCGTAAAGATTTCGGATTGAAATGGAGTGCAACTACCGAAGCCGGAAATGTTGTGGTAAGCGATGAAGTTAAATTGTCAATGGTGGTGGAAATGGTGAAACAGGATTAATACCTGTAATTTATAATGAGATGAATAATTGATGGAGGGAGGCGTAGTACGCCTCCCTTTCTATTGATGGTGGCTTATTTCCGAGGCAGCGATAATTTATGTGTGGCCTTTTTTGAAATTATGATACAGCCATTCTGAAGTAAAAATCAAAAAGACCTGAAATATTTTTTCTTTAGGTTCGGTTTCCATTCATTCTCACGAAAAAAATATTTATGGAATGTAATTCTCTTGAAATGGGCTTTACAAGCGTATTTCCGGAGGTTTTAAGTTTTATACTCGATAAGATTCCAAAAATTATTTTATGCTTATGAACATTTGAATGTTAAAAAATACTCCTCATGTGAATATCTTTTCATTAAATTATTGACGTATTTCGTATCATAATTTAAAAACATCAACAACATGGCAACAAAAAAAGCAAAGAAAGCCGCTCCTAAGAAAAAGGCAGCCGCAAAGAAACCAGTAGCAAAGAAAAAAGCTACCAAGAAGAAATAGGTTTAAAAAGGCTCCGAAAGGGGCCTTTTTTATTTTTGCTTTTTATTTTGTTACTATGAGATCCTGCTCCAGTCGCCTCTTTCCTTATCCATCTGCTTAAGCTGCTCAGCAAGCAAACGATTTTTCTCCAATCCTAAATTCTTATCTTCATTTAAAATTTCCGAAGCAATTATTCTTGCCTGGCGGAGTATAGCGCTGTCTTTTGCAAGATTGGCAATTTTCAAATCAAGTATGCCGCTTTGTTGTGTTCCCATCATATCACCAGGCCCGCGCAAACGCAAATCTTCTTCTGAAATTTCAAACCCGTCATTCGTAGCCACCATAACACTTATTCTTGCTCTTGCATCAGCACCGCGTTCATGCGGTGTCATTAATATGCAATAGCTCTGATAGGTGCTTCTGCCAACCCTTCCGCGCAGTTGATGCAGTTGTGATAATCCGAATTTTTGTGAGCTCTCAATCAAAATGATACTTGCATTCGCAACATTTACGCCTACTTCAATTACGGTAGTCGCAACCAAAATCTGAATTTGATTTGCTGCAAATGCTTTCATGGTTTTCTCTCTGTCGGCAAATTTCATTCGTCCGTGCATCATCCCAATTGTATTGGCTGGAAAGGCCTTTTGAATTTCTTCGTACCCATGGATCAAATTTTCAATATCTGAATTTTCCGATTCTTCAATAAATGGATATATCACATAAGCCTGTCGTCCTTTTTCCAATTCTTTTTTAATGAAAGAAAACACTTCGCTGCGTTTTGTATCGAACTTGTGCATGGTTTTTATCGGAATCCTCCCCGGAGGCATTTCATCAATAACGGATACATCAAGGTCTCCATATAACGTCATGGCAAGGGTGCGGGGGATAGGGGTTGCAGTCATTACTAATATGTGAGGAGGCAATTCACTCTTGGCCCAAAGCCTTGCTCTCTGATTCACACCAAAACGATGTTGCTCGTCAATTACAACCAATCCTAAATTTTTGAATTTTACTCGGTCCTCAATCAACGCATGGGTGCCGACAATTATTTGCAATGTTCCATTCTCCAATTCTTCGTGTAGTATTTTTCTTTCTGACTCTTTGGTTGAACCTGTTATTAATTTCACCTTTACCGGCATATCTTTCAGGAATTCTTTCAAGGTTGCAAAGTGCTGTGTAGCGAGGATTTCTGTGGGTGCCATCATGCAACATTGGAATCCATTATCCAGTGCGATCAACATGCAAAGTAATGCCACTAAGGTTTTTCCGCTTCCCACATCTCCTTGCAACAAACGATTCATTTGTTTACCGGAACCCATGTCCGTTCGTATTTCCCTTATGACTCTCTTTTGTGCTTCAGTCAACGGAAACGGAAGATAGGTGCGGTAGAAATCATTTACATATTTATCTACTTTTGAAAAAACAAATCCTTTTACAGTTACTTCTCTTTCTGATTTATTCCGGAGCAACCGCAATTGCATGTAAAACAACTCCTCAAACTTCAACCGGAATTGTGCCTGGTTCATTTTCTCAATACTTGCTGGAAGATGAATATTCTTTAAAGCTTCCTTTCTTGGCATCAGTCGCAGTTTGTCCAACATATAAGTTGGCATCGTCTCCGTAATCTCATTTTCCAATTTCGAAAGAAGAGACCTCTCCAGTTTCATAATGCCCGTGGAATCAAGGCTCTTTGATTTTAACGTTTCGGTACTGCTATAAACCGGTTGCAAACCTTTCACCATTTCCAGATTTTCAGGTGTCATTTCTTCCATCGAAGGATGCGAGATTGTCAATATACCCCTGAATACAGAAGGTTTTCCGAATACGATATACTCCACATTGGGTCGCAAATTCTTGCTCACCCAGGTTATTCCCTGGAACCAGATCAATTCAATTCTTCCGGTATCGTCTTGTAAATCTACCATCATTCGCTGCTGGCGTTTAGGGCCGCTAATTTCAACATGGGTAATCTTTCCGCAGATTTGAATGAAGGGCATTTCAGCGTTCACTTCTTTAATTTTGTAAATGCGTGTGCGGTCCACATAGCGGAAAGGATAGAAGTAAAGGAGGTCTTTGAAGGTGTGAATGTTCAATTCTTTTTTAAGCGCATCTGCACGAAGCGAACCAACCCCTTTGAGATATTCAATAGGGCTTTCTAAAAGTGTGGTGGATTTAGTTACTATTGCCAAATCAATATTAATTAAGCCCAACCTTTCTCTACAATATCCCTTGCATGGTAAGTGATAATAAGTCCCGAACCCGCTCTGACAAAGGCGTGCATGTTTTCCATCACTATGCTTTTCTCATCAATCCAGCCCTTGGCAGCAGCAGCTTTTACCATGGAATATTCACCGGATACATTATAACATGCAATAGGTAAATTGGAATTTGCGCGAAGACGATTGATAATATCCAGATATGCAAGTGCTGGTTTCACCATCAAAATATCAGCACCTTCTTCTTCATCCAACCAGGCCTCTTTCATCGTTTCATTTGGATTGCGGAAATCCATCTGGTACGATTTACGGTCACCAAATTGCGGAGCAGAATCAGCAGCCTCACGGAATGGCCCATAGTAAGAGGAAGCAAATTTTATAGAGTATGACATGATGGCAGTATTCTCAAAATGATTTTTATCGAGCAACTCGCGGATTGCTCCAACCCTGCCATCCATCATATCAGAAGGGGCAACCATATCGGCTCCGGCTTCTGTATGCGTAAGTGCCATTTTTGCAATTGCTGCAATGGAAGAATCGTTATCTACATATTTATCGTGAATAATTCCACAATGCCCGTGGGAAGTATATGCACAAAGGCACACATCTGTGATGATATAAATATCCTCAGCGAAATTTTTCTTCAATAGTTTTATTGCTTGTGCTACAACTGTATCTTTTTTATAAGCAGATTTTCCGTCTTCACTTTTTTCTTCCCCGCCGCCAAACAACAAAATTTTGTTGATTCCGTTTTTCAATCCCTTTTCAACATCCTTAACTAAAGTATCAGGCGAAAAGTGGTTGATGCCCGGCATAGAACTGATAGGGGATTTAATATTTTTTCCTTTCTCTACAAAATATGGATAGATAAGCATATCCTTATGGAAACGGGTTTCAGCAACAAGTTCCCTTATAATTGCATTTTTTCTTAATCGGCGCGGACGGTGTATCATAATTTAATTTTGCTTTATCGTTAAACACTAAATATGGCCTGCAACAAACCAATCTCATCAAAGGATGGAACCAGGTAAACCGATTTCACTCCGAATTGTTTGAGGGTATGAGAAGTGGCATCGCCCATGGCAATTACTTTTTGGTTAGGGCTTATTTTTTTCTTTTCAAAAAAGGCTTCTACGTTAGATGGGCTTGTGAAGAGCATAATATCCGCGTCTGGTGTATCTTCAACAGGTTTCTGAATAGTTTCATACACCGCTAAATCACGCGTCTGGCTTTTATTTACAAATTGTTGCTGAACGGTTCGCATACTGTCTTTCGCCTGTGGAAACAATACCGGAGCAGACTTTGCAAGGCTTGCAAATTGTTTGCCTGTCAATCGAGTGTCTGTCGAATAACCAATAAAATCAGCTCTTTGGCCATAAGTACGTATAGCATCAGCAGTAGATTTTCCGATAGCGCCGATCTTCACTTTTCCCATTTCGGGTTTCTGTTCGAAGAAATATTTTACCGCATGTTTGCTGGAGAAAAATATCCATTCCACATTAGTTGGTATCCTGCTGAAAGGAATTAATTTAAATTCGATAAATGCCCTGCCTGAAACTTTGTATTTGTTAGCTGTCAGCACCCTGCTGAAGAAATCATCTTTCTTTATATCTCGCGTAATGAATACAGATGCTGGGTTTTCCGATTTTATCTTCTCCGCAACTTTCTCTGCCCAACCTTCGGGATTGTATGTGTGAAAATGATAATAGCGTGGATAGGCTTTTTCTTCAGGTGCAAATGCAGCCCATGCCTTGAAAAAAGATTTATCGTTTTCGTCCTGATGCCTTTCGCAATAGATACCTAATGGAAGATTACATCCTCCGCGGAACAGGTTAAATATTTTTCTTTCGATAGATACAATTTCTTCTACTTCCGGATGATTAATTTTATCAATGATCGCCTGCATAGTTGCATCACTCTCCCTGATTTGTAAGGCAAGTACGCCCTGTGCCGGGGCAGGAACCAATTCTTGGGGAGTAAGTTTTTCTATATGAAAATCGGAAATATCCAATTCCAATCTTTCAATTGCTGCGGATGCAACCACTATCGCATCGTATTTTTTATCACGAAGCTTTTGTATACGTGTCGGGATATTTCCACGCAAATCTTGTATTACCACATCGGGTCTGAATGCATGTAATTGCACTTTCCGCCTTGCGGCAGAAGTTCCAACCAGAGCTTTATCCTTTAGGTTGAGTTTGCGTTTTAAGTCAACACAATCTTTTTGAATAAGCAGCATTTCCGACGGATCTTCCCGATAAGATACAGCGCCTACTTTAAGCCCCTTGACAGGAGTCGTAGGCAAATCCTTATAAGAGTGAACAGCCAGGTCGATTTCCTTTTTCAATAGAGCATCTTCAATTTCTTTGGTAAAGAAACCTTGCCCCTGCATTTCTGAAAATCGCTCTTCCTGTTGCTTATCGCCCCGGGTCTTGATGATCTTTAATTCAACTTTAATACCGGTCTTTTCTAATTCTTTGGTAATAAAATTAGCTTGCCAGAGCGCCAATTCACTCCCACGCGACCCTATGATTATTTTTTTTGCCATGTTGCAAAATTACCATTCCGGCAATTATAGATATTTGCAGGTCAAAGTTAGGCAGAATTACTGAAATAGCTACCTTTATAAGTTGGATTAAACAAAAATTTCTATGGACTCAAAAGCATTCAAGAAGGCTATAATACAGGGGATTCCGGATAAATTACCCGAAATACCTGTTTACGATAAGAATATAAACCATGCCCCCAAACGCAAGGATATCCTGTCGAGAGAGGAGAAAAAGCTGGCAATCAGGAATGCATTGAGGTATTTTCCTGCCAAGCACCATGCTAAATTGGCAAAGGAATTTGCAGAAGAATTGAAGACATACGGACGCATTTATATGCACCGTTTTCGTCCCAATTATAAAATGTACGCTCGCCCTATAAATGAATACCCTCACAAATCGAAGAAGGCAGCAGCTATAATGCTCATGATTCAAAATAATTTGGATGAAGCGGTGGCACAGCATCCGCATGAATTGATTACATACGGTGGAAATGGAGCGGTATTTCAAAACTGGGCGCAGTATTTGCTCACTATGAAATATCTCTCGGAAATGACGGATGAACAAACTCTTGTTATGTATTCAGGACACCCGATGGGGTTGTTCCCGTCTTCCAAAAATGCACCCAGAGTTGTAGTTACAAACGGGATGATGATTCCGAATTATTCGAAGCCAGATGACTGGGAAAAATTCAATGCGCTTGGCGTAACTCAATACGGACAGATGACTGCCGGTTCATATATGTATATAGGCTCGCAGGGTATAGTGCATGGCACAACTATCACGTTGCTAAATGCCGGTAGAAAAATAAAATTAAAAGAAAAAGGGAAGGTAGGGGCACAAAATTTTGTGCCCTTACTGGCAGGTAAAATATTTATCTCTTCAGGATTAGGAGGTATGAGCGGCGCTCAACCGAAAGCGGCTGTGATAGCTGGTGCCATTGGTGTTATTGCAGAAATAAATCCTAAAGTAGTTGAGAAGCGCCACAAGCAAGGCTGGGTGGATGAAGTCTTTACCGACCTTGATAAACTGATTGAACGAATTAAGAAAGCTGTAAAGAATAAGGAAGCGATTTCATTGGCATATCAGGGCAACATTGTTGAACTATGGGAAAAGTTTGCCTCACTTGTAGGGACACAAAATTTTGTGTCCGTTCCTTTGGGTTCAGACCAAACTTCTTTGCATAATCCTTTTGCAGGAGGGTACTATCCTGTTGGATTATCGTTGGAAGAATCCAATAAAATGATGTCTTCCAACCCTGAAGAATTTAAAAAGAAAGTATATGAATCCCTGAAAAGACAGGTGAATGCCATTCGTAAACTAACTGATGCGGGAATGTATTTCTTCGATTATGGAAATGCGTTTTTATTGGAAGCGGGTAGGGCAGGAGCTCACATATTTAAGAAAGACGGCACATTCATTTATCCATCGTATGTGGAAGATATTATGGGTCCAATATGTTTTGATTATGGTTTTGGGCCGTTCCGTTGGGTATGTACATCTGGTAATCCAAAAGATTTGCAACTGACAGACACAATAGCCGCAAATGTGTTGGAAGGGCTTTACAAAAAAGCACCTAATGAAATTAAGCAACAATTGCGTGATAACATTCATTGGATAAAAGAAGCGCAGAAAAATAAATTGGTAGTCGGTTCGCAAGCCCGTATTTTATATGCAGATTCCGATGGACGGATTGCCATTGCGAAAGCATTTAACAAGGCCGTGCGTGATAAAAAATTAGCTGCTCCTATTGTGCTTGGCCGCGACCATCATGATGTCTCGGGTACGGATTCACCATACCGTGAGACAGCCAATATATATGATGGTTCACGTTATACTGCCGACATGGCCATCCAAAATGTAATAGGAGATTCTTTCCGTGGAGCGACATGGGTTTCCATACATAATGGTGGTGGAGTAGGTTGGGGTGAAGTGATGAATGGTGGCTTCGGCATGGTGCTGGATGGCTCTGCCGATGCAGACAGAAATTTAGAATCCATGTTATTTTGGGATGTGAACAATGGCATTGCCCGCCGTGCCTGGGCAAGGAATGAAGGTGCTGTGTATACTGCAAAGCGGGAAGTGAAACGCTCGAAGAATTTGCAAATTACTTTGCCGAATATGGTGGAGGATAGGTTGCTGGACAAGCTATTTTAAATGTCCATTACTTTGTCATTCTGAACGGAGTGAAGAATCTCAGTACAATAGAGATCCTTCGCTATGCTCAGGATGACAAAGTCATTTTACTTTTCCCCTCTCTACTTGGTAGAGAGGGGGCAAGGGGTGAGTAATGAAGTTTTATTCCTACCTTTGAACTAATTAAAAGCCATCTCCATGTCCGATATTGTTTTAAATGACTTTACATATTTAGATAAATACAAGGAATTCGTTTCACGGAAAGAATTTTGGTTAGCTGTGAGCGAGCAACTGTCAAAGGATTTCAATAATGATTTCTCCCTTAAACTTGATGAAGAAACCGATTTGCAGGGCGACCATATTGCAGAAATTTTTGTTAAAGAATTGGAAAAGGAATTGCCCTCATACACGCCTCGGCTCTCGGAGATACTTTATCGGATTGATGTCCCCGAAGCACAAGTTGCATCCTTGAAAAATGTCCCTGATGATATTTATTACCGTTGCCTTTCCGAGATGATTATGAAACGGATTATTTTAAAGGTTGCTATCCGGAAATCCTATAAACCACAATAGAACGCGGATGACGCGGATTACTTATGATATTAACGGATAGAATCTTATTAAATCATAAACAATCTATGTCATCCGCGTTCCAAGTTCTATAAAATCCAATGTCAGCAGCAGCCATATTTATTTGTTTAATTATTTATTTTGCAGTATTAATGGGTGTTTCCTGGCTCACAGGACGCATCCACACTAATGATAGTTTTTTCCTCGCTAACCGAAAATCGCCCTGGTATCTCATTGCATTTGGAATGATTGGCTCTTCCATTTCGGGGGTAACATTTATCTCTGTTCCGGGTGCGGTAGGTAGTGGCAGCTTTTCCTATTTTGAAGTGGTGTTGGGTTACATGGTTGGCTATTGGGTAATAGGCGGAGTATTGCTTCCGTTATTTTATCGCCTGCAACTCACCTCTATTTATACCTATCTGAAAGAACGTTATGGATTTTTCGGATATAAAACGGGTGCTTCATTTTTTCTATTGTCAAGAATTATCGGAGCAGCGTTTCGGTTATATGTAGCAGTAGAAGTATTGCAAATTTGCATATTCAGCCATTGGGGAGTCCCTTTTCTGGTGAATGCTACAGGTATGGTTGCATTGATTTGGTTATACACCCGCAAAGGCGGAATGAAGACTATTATCTGGACTGATGCCTTGCAGACTACATTTTTAATTGCGGCGTTAATTGGCACTATTTATCTTATTTGTCAATCATTAAATCTCAATGTCAGCGGGCTTGTGGCAAGTGTGCAGAATTCCCCGCATTCACAAGTTTTCTTTTGGGATTTAAAAAGCCCACAATCTTTCTATAAACAATTCGCCAGCGGAATATTTATTGCCATTGCCATGACTGGGCTCGACCAAGACATGATGCAGAAAAATCTTACCTGCAAATCTATCGGCGAAGCGCAAAAGAATATGTTTTCGTTCAGCATTATTCAGGCGGTAGTAGTATTTATGTTTCTTGTATTAGGTTCATTGTTATATACGTTCACGGCAGCCAATCACATTACTATGCCCGCAAAGCCTGATGATCTGTATCCAACACTAGCAACCCAGGGCTCTTTCGGAACTCCTGTAGCTTTTCTATTTGTAATGGGATTAATAGCGGCATCCTTTGCCAGTGCCGATTCTGCACTTACTGCACTAACAACTTCTTTCTGTGTGGATATTTTAAATATTTCAGAAAAGCCCCAACCCCGGCAGTTAAAAATGCGTAAGTATGTGCATATACTAATGGCAGTGAGTTTAGTAGTGGTGATAGTTATTTATAAGTTGATAGATAACCCGATCATAATTAATGCTGTATTTAAAGTGGCAGGTTATACTTACGGTCCGCTACTTGGACTTTATGCTTTCGGAATGTTAACGAAAATCAAAACAAACGATAAGTGGATTCCCTTTATTTGCCTTGCTTCTCCCATACTGTGTTATATAATAAATAGCTGTTCCGCGGAATGGTTTAATGGGTATAAATTCGGGTTTGAAATGCTTATTATTAATGCTTTGCTTACCTTTATAGGGCTTTTAACAGCTTCACAATTCAGGCCGGGGCAAGTAAATGGATAAAACAATTAAAATATTATCAATTGACGGAGGAGGGATAAGAGGTGTTTTGCCTGCCACATTCCTGAGCGCGCTGGAAGAGAAACTGCAGGAAACAACCGGTGATAAGGACTTCCGGCTGGCGCAATATTTTGATTTGATTGCAGGAACAAGTACCGGCGGATTGCTTGCATGCATGTATCTTACCCCCGATGATAACAACGCACTGATTCCGAAATATACCGCACGCCAGGCATTGGAGTTTTATTTTGGATATGGAGATTCAGCGTTTACTCCAAACAGCCAGGGCGGATTTCACAAGTATTCC